>WFRK01000001.1 GCA_015486535.1 Candidatus Microgenomates bacterium
AGATTTTCTTGAACCAAGGTGAAAACACTCTCACTTAAATATTTATCACTAAGCAAAATTACCGGTACTTGATACTCATCAGCGAGATTTAGTGCTTGTTGGACTAATGCATAGGCTTCCAAAACATCACCGGGAGCAATGACAATGCGAGGAAATTCGCCATGGCCGGTATATTTGGCGGCGTTCAAATCGGCTTGTTCCGTCCAGGTTGGTAAACCTGTGCCTGAGCCAGTCCGTTGAGCATCGATGATGACCAGAGGCGTTTCTGTTGTGGCGGTCATGCTGATAAATTCACTCATTAAATCTAGACCGCCACCGGAGGTAGCAACCATCGATCGGGCGCCAGCGTAGCTGGCGCCCACCGCCACGCCGATTGCTTCAATTTCAGTGGCTGCTTGGCGCACAACTAAACCCTCTCGTTCACCATGTTGTTTCAAAAAATGTAAGATATTGGTTGATGGCGTCATCGGATAAGCACTATAGAATTGACCACCGGCCTTAATAAAACCAAGAGCAAGAGCGTCATTACCCGTCAGTGTCAGAGTAGAAACTTTTTTTTGTTTGTGGGGAGAGGTTGGCGCCAACTGTACCAATGTTTTTGCTTGTTGATTTGATTTTAATTGCATCGTTTGTGCCGCTTGAACACCAAGTTTAACAGCCTGCAAATTAGCATCAACAATTGACTGTTTTTTTTTGGTAAAAGTCTCACGCAAAAGTTTATTTAATGGCTGACTGGAGTAGTGGAGTAACTCCAATACTGCTCCCACCAAAAAACTATTCTGGACAATGATTGGTAACTGATGAGCCACCAAAGTTTGTTGGATTGGTAAAGTGATTGTGGCAAAGGTGGTTTCATTTTCACTTGTTTTCGTTTCTTGTTTCCCAGAGTTGATTTGGCCGTCATCAATGATCGCTAAGCCACCAGGTTCAAGTGTCGTTTGATATGCTTTCAAACTTGATTTATTCAAGGCTAAAAGGATATTACTGGTCGATTTTGTCGCCTCAACTTCCCTTTGAGCAAAATCTATTTGGTAACTATTTTGTCCCCCACGAATAAGAGAAGGATAGCCAAGGTAACCAAGGGTAAAAAAGCCCAAGCGTTGGAGGGAGCGTTGGAGTAACTGGCCTGTACTTTTTACCCCTGACCCAGCAGGACCGACAATTTTAATTGAAAATTGATCTGATTTTTTTGTCATCAGTACCGTCTATATTAGCACAGGTAAGATCATTTGTGAGCGATAATTTTTTTTCAAACAGAAGGTTGGTGTATACTATTTTTATGCTTAACCACCAAGTGGCGCAAAAATTAAAAACAATTGCTGACTATTTGGAAATGGATGCTAGCGCCAATCCTTTTCGCATTCGCGCCTTTCGCAAAGCAGCCCTGATAATCGATAATTATCCCGAAGATTTAAGCCGATTGAATTATGAACAGTTAAAGGCTTTACCTGGTATTGGTGAGGCAATTGCGAACGATATTCTTGAGTATTTCAAAACAGGTCAGATGACTGATCTTAAAAAATTAAAAGAAAAAATTCCCGTAGAACTTGAAAGTTTGACGAATATTTCCGGCATTGGTCCAAAAATAGTGAAACGACTTTATTTCAAGTTAGGTGTAAAAAATGTCGCCGACCTTAAACGGGCAGCTGAGGATAATAAAATTGCTCAATTAGTTGGTTTCGGTCCTAAATCTCAACAGAAAATCCTCGATAGTATCCGCTATACCATGACGCATTCAGGCCATCGGTTTCGCCTAGATGAAGCGCTCTCGTTGGCAACAGCCTACGTTAGCTATCTTAAAAAAGATGATTCGAGTTTGGTGAAAATAATCATTGCCGGTTCAATCAGGCGACGATTGGAGACGATTGGTGACATCGATCTTTTGGCTGTCTCCGCCCAACCTGTCAAGACAATCAAGACTTTTGTGCAATATGAACAAGTTGGTAAGATTCTTAATCAAGGGGAAACGAAGGCGAGTGTTTGGTTGAAGGATAAAATTCAAATTGATCTGCGGATGGTTAGCGCCCAATCCTTTGGTGCCGCTTTGCAATATTTTACCGGCAGCAAGAATCATGGTATTCACCTCCGCAAAATTGCCGTCAAAAAGGGTTACAAATTAAATGAATATGGTTTATTTCTTAAAAAGACGGCTAAAAAAATTGCCGGTAAAGATGAAGGAGAAATATACACCATTCTTGTCAATCATTATATTCCACCGGAGTTGCGGGAAGATGAAGGGGAAATTGATTTGGCTTTGGCCGGTAAATTGCCAGCGTTAGTGACACTTAAAGAAATTAAGGGAGATTACCATACGCATACCACTTTTTCTGACGGCCTGCTTTCGGTTGATCAATTAATTGAGGCCGCAATCGCTAAAGGTTATCAGTTTATTGGCATTAGTGATCATCTTAATAGTCCTACAATCGCTCATCCGGTTACGCCGGATCGTTTTCCTTCATATCTGGAACAATTACGATTAGCGCAACGACATTATCAACAAATCAAAGTCCTTGTTGGTGGAGAAGTGAGTATCAAACCGGATGGCGAACTTGATTTTCCCGAGCGACTACTAAAAAAGCTTGATTATGTGATTGCTTCGCCTCACTCATCTTTGCAACAAGATGAGATAACGGCTACACGAAGAATGTTGACCGCCATCAATAATCCCTTGACGACAATCATCGGTCATCCTACCGGTCGTTTAATTAACCGTCGCCCCGGTTTATCGTTTAACTGGGAGAAAGTTTTTACCGCGGCGGCTAAACGACAAGTCGTTTTTGAAATTAATGCTCATCCGGCAAGACTTGATTTAGCTTATTCTTTGGTCAAATTAGCATGCTCCTATGGTTTGAAATTTGCCATCGACAGCGACGCTCACTCAAAGGAAGATCTCGATTTAATCAAATATGGCGTTTGGGTGGCAAGAAAAGCAGGCTTAACGGTGGGAGATTTGGCATCAATTGAAGCTCTGTCTAAACATTAGGAAGCAAGGAATTGATCGTGTTTAATCAAAATGCTGCAATGTGCGCCCACCAGGAATCGAACCTGGATCAATGGTTCCGCAAACCATCGTTCTATCCGTTAAACTATGGGCGCTCAACAAAGCTATTTTAGCACAAAATCACCAAGATGCTGCTTAAATTTACTCGTCGAATTGTCTGCGACGGGATTATAATATCGTTCTAGTTATGTTGCAGATTACTCCTATCAAAACTGCCAAGTTTCATCTCGGTGATGACTTATTTCAATTTCTGGATCATCACGTTGGAGATATTAAAGAAGGAGATATTTTGGTTGTTACCAGCAAGATTATTGCTTTGGCAGAAAAGCGAATTGCGCCCAAAGTCAATGCTACCAGAGAAGAAAAGCATCGATTGGTGCAGAGGGAGGCAGATTATTATTTGCCAGCCAGCCTATCGAAATATAATTTGATGCTTACGATCAAAGCAGCTACTTTGGCAGTCAATGCCGGCGTCGATGAGTCAAATATTGATGGACGCTACTATCTTCTTTTACCAAAAAATCCCTATCAATCAGCGGAAAAAATTTGGCGTTATCTCAGGAAGAGATTTAATCGCAAGCGGATTGGTGTGGTGATCACAGATAGTACCACCATGCCTTTACGTTGGGGGGTTTTTGGTAACAGTTTGGCTCACTGTGGTTTCCGAGCGATTAATAGCAAGGTGGGAGAGGATGATTTGTTTGGCCGGAAA
>WFRK01000002.1 GCA_015486535.1 Candidatus Microgenomates bacterium
TATATTCATCCAATTAAGGGTCTGATTGCCGCCGCCAAAAAAAATCCCACTTTAGCCCAGCTTTGGGCAAGCAAGCCGAGCCGCCATATTCAAACCATTAGAGAAGATTTGATCAGACAAGGATATGAAGCCGCTTGTGCTGCTCCCACTTTTAAAATTCAGCTAACAGAGATCGGTCAACAATGGATGAAAGATTATTTACAACCCGGCAATAAACCGAAGGGGGTTGCTTTTGGTGCGGAGGAACTTAAATACAGCAATAGTCAGAAACCATCTTGGGAGAGAATCGGTGGTCCGTTTTATTCGACTTTCACAATTGATTACCGCAACAGTCTCTATCCTGTTTTTCGAGATGTGACAAACAAACGTTTCTTGATGAGTTCGTTAGAAGAGTTCTTTGGTTTCAAAGATAAAACGGGAAAGTACAGTGATGCGGAAATTAATTCCGGCGCCATTAACTCACTGGTTGACCAAACGCAACGATGTACTCTAGGAGCGGTAATGCTCACCAAACAGGAAAAAATGTGTCAAAAATTAGCCGATGAAACGAAATGCGCTCTTTATCCTCAAGTAATACCTCATAGTCAACAAACAATCCTTGCAGCATTAAATGGTTATAAACAATATGTTCAGCAACACCAAGCACAAATTAAGCAACAACAAACCGATCCGGTTGATTACACCTCAGCCAAGACGGCCAAAACAGTTTGCCAACAAGTTTTAAGTGCTAAAGCTGACAAAAAAGCAAAACAACTGGCCCAGACTCTACTTCAGGTTCCTTTAACAATTGATCGGGGTTATCGTTTGGCCTTTTTGGTGACCTCATTGGAGATGAAATATCCTCATGGCACCCAAAGCATGTTTAATTTCTTTGAGCATCCTAATGCGGGCTTTTTCCAAGATAAAATTAATCAACCGCGTCATGGTATTTTAGTAGTGGCCTTCAAAATTCCTGATATCACGACTAACAAAGGTAATGGCGCCAACAATCTTGGTAATACCTATTGGCAAGATCCGGCCCAATTGACTGAATTTAGTTTACTGACCGAGAGGCAAAGAAACAAAATCGAGCAACGAGCAAATGATCGGACTAACTTGCTTCTATCCGAAGCAACAAAGTACTACAATCGACCACAAACAGCGGATGATGAAATATTCTGTACTGTCGGAGCAGAAAAAGCCGATAAAGCAAGTCAGGCGAGTTGTTCCAGTCCTTTGATGAAAACACTCACCGATATTATTGGTAACGAATTAAAATCAATCAACAAAAATCTTAGTTGCGCTAACTATCAAGCGGACTCAGTTGATGCACGTCAAGGTTTGGCGGCGACAATTTTCGATCGACTCGTTGAGGTGGCGCGCCGATATATTCATGAAAAACCAAGTGTAAAAACAAAAATTTTCTGTACCGCTGGCGCCGAAACAAACAGTAATATCGGCGCGCCCGAATGCAACGATCCTCTCTCTCGTTCACTCACAGATATTATCAATGCTCAAGCAAAGCTGGCTAAAAATCAGCCAAGTTTATTTGACACTTTAGACTGTGGTCAATATCAGGCAGAACCATCCGACACAAAAGTTGACAATGCTTCATTTGGAGATACCACTTTGCCGGGAAAAAGATTTAAAAATGAAAGTTTTGGTTATGATTTACTCAATCAACTCTTCACCGACAGCAGTCATATTGTTGATAAAAGCGGCAAGTTAAGCGCCCAGGTAGCCAGCAGTTGGGAAAAGTGGAAAAATGCGCTCTCCAGTCATGAAATTGCTGCCTGGCAGACAAATAAAAGCCGGACCGTCGGTTGGGGCTTGAAAAGTATTTTTTATGTTGTGCCGGCAATGAGTCAAGTGAAACCGGCTGCTTTCCCTTATAGCTCAATCAGTGATCCCGTTGAAGTGAAACAATATTTAGTTTACCCGGAAGGATATAATTTAAAAATGATTGAGTCAGTTCTAGCCGATAGTTTTTTTACTCAAGCACAGTTGACAAGTTTAACAAATCAGGCTCAAGCATTTGAGCACATTAACGGCAGTGGTGAGAAAAATCAATTTAATGGCGCAACTCTCGAACAAACCTATAAAGATTACAATCCCAATCCACCCAATTGGAATCGACACCTAGAAGTTGATGGCTATATTCCTAAAAATGCCAACCATGGCAATATTAAAGATATCGAGGCTTGTGGTCCGGTCTATCAAACGATTAGTCAACGAGACGCTAATGGCAATCTCATCCTAAAACAAGTGCAAATTGGTTGGCGTCTACCTTGCGAGCGAAAATTTAGTTTTAAGTTAGAAGAAGCTGGCGCTCAACCAATCGGTTTCTTGGGGGGAAAACTGGGATTTTGGTTACGAAAAACCCAACAAGCATTGACGAGTAAAACCTCTGCCACTTGGGACTATCTTCAAAGTTGCCAAAACACGGAGCAGTTTCTCACCGGTCAGTGTGGCCAATAACAATTTCCAATGGCAATTTAGCGAAATAATGGCGATCATAAGAACGGCAGGATAACTATTTCAAAATCATCTCTTTTGTTTTCTTGCGGTTAGCTGGTGTTTTAATCGTTTTATTCTTAATCGGCTTTTGCCAAATTCTTCGCGCCCCCAGTTTCATTAAACGAGCTACTTGATCAAACGTTTCTGCCCTAACTAGCTTTGACCTAAAACCATCGGTGTCCGCCTCAATTCCATAAAGTAAATCAGTTGCCACATCCGGAGAAATGGGCCAAACTAGCTTGGTGAAAAGCGTGAATACCAATGCCGCCAAAGAAACATCTTCACTTGCATCAAATTTAAGCGTCCCAAAAGTAGTCGGATGGTCATGAAAACTAATGGTGGAGACATCTTTGAAAACTTCTTCGTAACCAAAGTAAAGTTTGTCTAAATTTTCCAAATCATCCACCCCGAATAAATAAATAATATCCGCTTCAAAACCGGTGTAGCTAAATTCAAGTGTTTTACTATCTAATGGGGGCTGACCTTTTTTTGGCTTGATAGTTAAATAAAATTTCTTACTCTCTTCACCAATATGATAACTGATCTTATCAACCGCCGCTTCGTTATAATCAAAACTAATCGTCAAATTTTGCTTACCCAGCTCTGTTTGCACCGCCTCTAAACCAACAATTTTTGTTTGATTTGGTTTCTTCACCGCTGCTAAAGTGACCTCTTTTCCCATTTGTCTCAAAGCTAAAAACGTGCTGGCTGCCGCTGCCAAAATACTTGGTTTAGCACGATAGTCAAAAATGATCAAATGGTTTTTAGCTTCATCGGTCAAGTTTTTTAACTGAGTAATTTGAGATGCGTCTAACATTAAATTTCCTTTCGTTCGGAAAACATACTAAATCATACTAAACTATTTAAACTGGGTTGAAAAGGATCAAATTTGGACTCATCTGGTTTGTCTTAACCTCTTTGCCGCAATTCATCCAAGCTGTTATAATATTTCCCAAATGAAACTTGTCAGATTTTTGTCGCCATGGTTGTTGTTTGGTCTAATTGGCGCCTATTTGTTTGTTGGACCAACGCTTGCTTTAGCGGCACCGACACCAACTCCTGCTTTTACTACGATTGATCGGGCCACCGCCAAAGCCAATACATACACTTTAGCTCAAGATGATATTAATAATTATGCCGCCACAATCAACAATTGTGATACCCCATCACTAGAGTGTTTGGTCCACAACATCTACAAATTTCTAATGATTGAAACCTACTACAATATTAAGGGTGACCAAGTAGGTGATAAAACAAAGACGGGTGCAATGGCGAGATCAGGAACAAACGTGGCCTACGTCGGCGCCATTAGTGGTCTTAGTAGTCTGATTAATGATATGTATCAGCGGCCTATTGCCAGCAGCACTGTCTACGTAGCGGATGTCCTCAACTCAGTCCATATTGCTCAACCAGCCTACGCTCAGGGCTTGGGTTTCGCTTCCCTTAATCCAATTTTAGGACTTTGGAAAACTTTCAGAAATATCGCCTATCTTTTCTATGTGGTCATTTTTATCGTCATTGGTTTTATGATTATTTTTCGGGCCAAAGTAGGTCAAGCAGCGATTACCGCCCAACAAGCTATCCCCAGTATTATTATTAGTTTGATTTTGGTCACTTTTTCTTACGCTATCGCCGGTTTTATCATTGATTTAATGTATCTGACGATGATTTTAATTACCGGTCTCTTTGGCAACATGGTCAATAATCAGAACATGCTCTCATTCAATATTTTCAATCTAGCTGGCTTTATGTTCACCGGTGTTACTCATTGGAAAGAAGGTATCAGCGGTAGTGGCGGAAATATTATTAGCGCTTCTTTACGTAATCTGGGCGCGGGTAAGGCAGTGACCACCATTGTTGGTTTCGTTGGTGGCTTAACCTTAACCGTTGTGCTGGCAGTCGCTGTTCTTATCGGTGTCTTCAAACTCTTCTTTGAATTGCTCCGTTCTTATGCAACCGCTGTCATCTACATCGTTGCCGCCCCGCTCTTACTAATGTTGGGCGCCATACCGGGACAAAATGCCTTCATGCAATGGTTTAAAGCGCTCATTGGTAATCTCCTTCCCTTCCCTACTGTGTTGGTGGTAATGGTCATGTACAAACAATTCAGTGATAAAACATTGCTTCAGCAACAAGGTGGTTTTATGCCGCCGTTCTTATTTGGTGGTGGTCAATCTGGAGTAATTGCCTATTTAATGGGTTTAGCTCTAGTTTTAGCGATGCCGGAAA
>WFRK01000003.1 GCA_015486535.1 Candidatus Microgenomates bacterium
TAATATACTTAATATCAGTCTGATTGTAAATGGTAATTGTTGCGTTAGTTGTAGTGTCAGCTGAGCAATTAGCTGATTAAAAGGGTGCTTGATCGTTGACGCTGACATGAGAATGTTTATAATGGGGAAGTGAAGCTATACAGGCCGTAGCTCAGATGGTAGAGCACCGGGCTGGGGGTCCGGGTGTCGCTGGTTCAAGTCCAGTCGGCCTGACAGTAAATTTTTGAAATGAAAGAGACCTATGGGAGATTTAGAAATAGGAAACCAACAAGAACCCCAACAAACAGATGTGGCCATTGAATGGGACAGATCAACTGAAGAGGAAGACGAGAGTGAACGAGAGATACGATCAACACCCGTAGGAGACAGTCTTAATTTTTTGAGAGATATGGAAACGTCGATTGAAGTGAGTTTGGCGATTGGATTGAATGATCAGAAACGATTTATTGAATTGGCTTATGCTGTATTATACGATAAATCTCTAACCAAATTTGCAGATCCTGAAGAATTGGCTTCCCTAGAATCTCATTTCAAGCAGTACGCTTATTTAAACGACGATGGTAATTATCTTCCCAATGGCATAGACATGACGAATTGGATAAAGATTGATTTGCAGTTTTTAATTGAGATCTACGAAGCAAGTCAAGTCTAGGGGATTCACTTGCAGCTTTTGTTTTAGATTAATTACTATTACCGATAGAAAAAGTAGAATGATCTGATTTAATTCAACATAAAGAGAGGAGTGGTTGATGAAAAAAATTATTTTTGCGAGTGTATTAGTTGTTGGCGCTAGTCTGATTTTCTCTGGTTGCGTGCGGAAACAGCAAACGATGCAAGGAACAGATCAAACTGTGCCTGTGTCTAGGCAGAAAAAGGTTGGTAATACCACCAAAACGGGTAAAATTGTCAAAATCGGCAATGACTACTACATTAAAGAGTTGGGTCACGAACCGGCGACAATTGATAGTTATGATGTTGATTTAGGCAGTTATGTGGGACAAACGGTGACGATTACCGGTCAGTATTCCGGCGATACTCTATTTGTTGGCAAAATTAGCGTTCAAAAATAAACTCACTTATCAGTTTTTGTTTGATATGGTGGCGGAACATCTTCGCAAAAATACACCAGAATGTTGTATAGTAGGCGCCATGAAGCAAACTTTTGCGTCAATTTATTCTCGGCTGAATACTCAACAGAAAAAAGCGGTAGATACGATCGACGGTCCCGTTATGGTTATTGCTGGTCCGGGCACCGGTAAAACCCAAGTGCTGGCGGCGCGCATTGCCAATATTTTGCAAAAAACAGACACTCGACCGGAAAATATCCTAGCGCTCACCTTTACCGAATCAGCGACAAAAAATATGCGGGGACGTGTGGTCCAAATGATTGGTTTGGCCGGTTATCGAGTAAAAATTGAAACTTTTCATGGTTTTTGCAAACGGGTCATCACTAAACATCCGGCATATTTTTCTTTCGCAGAAGAAGCAGAAGTCATTTCCGCATTAGAGCAATATCAACTAGTTCAGTCAATTTTGGATGAGGGTCAATTTTACAAACTCAAACCTTTAAAAATACCGACTCTTTATGTAAAGGAAATCATTAAAGCGATTGCCGATCTTAAACGCGAAGCAATTAATCCGGACAAATTAGCTGAAATGATTGAGATTGAATCTGAGGCAATCGAAAAGACTAAATCAAAGCCAAAAAAAGCCAAACTGGAGAAACAGAAAGCAAAACTGTTAGAACTTGTCAAAGTTTATCGCGCCTATGAGCTTAACTTAAGGAGTACCGGTCGGTTTGATTTTGCTGATATGATTACCATGACATTGGAAGCGTTTGAGAAAAACGCTGATCTTTTACTTGATTATCAGGAGGAGCTGCATTACTTTCTGGTTGATGAATATCAAGATACCAACTCGGCTCAAAACCAAGTAGTCGATCTCCTCGCTTCTTATTGGCAGGAAAAGGCAAATATTTTTGTGGTTGGCGATCCTCATCAGTCAATTTTTCGTTTTCAAGGTGCTTCATTAGCGAACATTGGTTTGTTTCTCAAAAAATATCCTCAGGCGCAAGTGATTAATTTACGCATCGGTTACCGTTGTCCCCAACAAATTTATGACACCGCGTTCAGTTTAATGCAGATCGAAGAGATTGACCAACGAGCAGATACTCAAAGCACAAACAATAACGCTGATGTTTTTCGTTTGCTTAAGTTTGATCAACCTTTACAATCGGCTAAGAAAACCGACCACAAAAATAAAAAAATCAAACTTTATCAAGCTCCGACGCAATTGGCCGAGTACATTTATCTCGCCAATAAAATTAAAAGTCTACTGAAACAGGGTGTTGTTCCAGAGTCAATCGCGGTGCTCTATCGCAATAACAGCGAGAGTTTGGCTTTAATGGAGGTGTTGGACAAATGGGGTATTGATTATGATGTTGCCGGTGGTGGTAATGCGCTGGAAATTGAGGAAATTAATCAACTGCTTAATTATCTCAATGCCGTTTATTCTCTCAGAGAAGGGGCGAATCATTTCGACTTATTCACTATTCTTAGTTATGATTGGGTGGGAATTGATAATTTGTTGGCGATGAAATTAGCTCGTTTGGCACATCGACAAAAATTGAGTTTGGTGGAATTAATTGAAAAGGATCACCTCACTACAACCAACGGAGAGGGCGTGCTGCAAATTACTCCGATGGAAAAAGAACAGGTACAACAATTCTTGGATGAGCTACGTTATTTTGGCTCAGTTGATTTTAACCAGCCTTTTGTGCATTTTTTTGAATTGGTCATCGAAAAGACCGGTTATCTTGATTGGTTGACGGATCATGAGAATAAACATGAACTGATCTTGGCGCTTAACTCGCTTTTTAGTCAAATCAAAGCACTTAATTACAGTGATCATAGTTTTCGGTTGGAGGATTTTCTAAAAACGATTGCTTTAATGCGTCAATATCGATTGATTATTAAGGTGGATGATCTTAACTTAAGTGAATCAGCGGTGACTTTATCAACGGTTCACAAAGCCAAAGGTCTTGAATGGGATCATGTTTTTCTTACCGGTTTGGTCGATGGCAAATGGGGGCATAAAAGCAAGCGTGGTACGAAAATTAAACTGCCCAGCCTGATTGTCGCTGGCAACCATGACGCTGAAAATGAAGCGGCGGAGGAAAAGCGACTTTTTTATGTGGCAATGACGCGGGCAGCCAAAGAACTTCACTTGAGTTTTCCTCAAACAGAAATCAATCAAGGCCGCGTAAAGGAATTTCTTGCCAGTGAATTTATTTCTTGGTTGAAGGAAAAACAGTTGGTTGAATTAGTCGATTATCATATTGATGATCAAATTGAACAAAATTTATTAAAAATTTTGCGTCCCGCCCCGCAGAAATTAGCGTTAGCGAAAAACCAACGCGCTTTTTTCAAACATTTAGTCGACAAGTTTTCATTATCGGTTTCCGCTTTGAATAAGTATCTGCATGATCCAAAAGATTTTGCTTTAGAGACGTTACTGAAAGTACCCAAGGCAAAAGCAGCTAATTTGGGTTATGGGACCGCCGTCCACAAGGCTCTCGAGTTGCTCAATCGTCATTTAATCGAGACCGGTCAACTGGTTGACCTGGAACAGCTTCTGAATGATTTTCGTCAAGCTTTGGCGACCGAACTGATTGCTGAAACGGAAATTAACGGTTGGTTGACAAAAGGCGAAAAAGCTCTGACAGTTTATTATCAACAACGATTGATTAACGCCGAGTCAATCACCCCCTTGCAAGCAGAAAAAGCTTTTTATCAGGTTTATCTTGGTGATGTTCGTTTAACTGGCAAGGTTGATCGTGTTGATTGGCTTGACCGAGCAAAAAAATGGGTCAGGGTCATTGACTACAAAACCGGCAAGGCTCGCACGCTGAATGATATCGAAGCAAAGACTGTCACCAGCCAAAAGTATCTTTCAGAAAAGGAACTGAAGTTGCCGGAGCTGATAAGAGGGCCCTATAAGCGACAGTTATTGTTCTATAAGATTCTCACCGATTTGGATCCAGGTTTTCCCTATCAAGTGAAACAGGGGGCGTTTGATTTTGTCGAGCCAAATGATAA
>WFRK01000004.1 GCA_015486535.1 Candidatus Microgenomates bacterium
TAGTGTAGAGCTGTCATTCTGTTTTTTTGATTTCAGCTTTCACTTACGCTATAATAGTTCATAGTTTATGAAAACAAATGTGCTTAACTACCATGTAATCGTCAAACCAGACATAGAAACCGGCACGGGCAAACCAGGTTTTACTGCTTTCTGTCCCACTTTAGGGGTAGCTGATGATGGTGATACCGTGGAAGAAGCAATAACAAACGTCAAAGAGGCAATTCGCACCTATGTTTCCAGTTTGAAAGCAGATGGTTTATTTGTGCCAACAGATAATCCCAGCCAAGATATCTTAACTCAAGTCTCCTTGCCTGCATCCGGATTATTCAACTTTATTTAAAATGGGAAGTTTTCCTCTTGTAAAGCCCAAAAAACTCGAAAGACTACTCATTAAGCATGGGTTTCAAGCACGACATGGTCGCGGCAGTCATGTGGTGTTCACTCATGCGGACGGTAGAAGAACGGTAATTCCCAACCATAACAAACCACTCAAGATTGGTACTCTAAAAGCAATTTTGAGACAAACTGACATTCCAGAAGATGAATTGAGAAAAAAGTAATCAATATGATTGTGCATCACCGGTTTATTCTTGACCAATTTAAACAAGCCGCAAAAAATCCCCAAAACTGTAATACACTCAAAATGAGTGGTGCAAATTACAGTGGCTCACCTAGAAAAACCCTGCATCTCAAAAATTCTATTCAGAAACAGATCTTAAAAGACTGGGCTAAAAAACAGAAAAATATCACTTACGACGAGCTAATCAGTTTACTTGACTTGCTAATTAAAGGTGATTACAAGCAAGAGAGAAGCGCTGTTGGTTTTTTACTGGCCCTATTTAAATCTCACAAAAGAAATTTAAGCCTCGATAAAATCGATCAATGGTTAGATCATTTGGCGGGATGGGAAGAAATTGACAATCTCTGTCAGTCGACGTTTGACGAAAAAGACCTACTGCCTCGCTGGCCTGAGTGGGAAAGACTACTGAGACAACTCAATCAAAGTGAAAATATCTCAAAACGTCGCGCTAGCTTAGTTTTAGTCATCAAAACACTCAGATCCAATCAAGATAAAAGAGTAGTCGGGTTAGCACTTGCCAATATCGACAATCTTAAGCATGAAAAAGATATCTTAATTACCAAAGCGATCTCTTGGCTGTTACGGGAAATGATCAAACTTCACCGCACTCAAGTGATTCATTATTTGGCTCGCAATCGCGATTCTCTGCCAAAGATTGCCGTGCGAGAAGTAGAACGCAAGCTGACAACGGGGCGAAAGTAAACCAACTCCTCTTTCCCAGCGCGGCAGTTAACTATATAATATGGACTTATGAAACTTATTGCCGGATCATCGAATCAACCTTTGGCGGCGGCGGTTGCCCAAGAATTAAACATTCCTTTAGCCCAAACTGAAATTTCTCAGTTTGCCAACAGTGAGAACGCCATTCGCATCACTGAAGACCTCAAAGATGAAAAAGTCATCCTGCTACAATCTTTTTCTCGACCAACAGATCAACATATTATTGAATTTTTACTTCTAGCTGATGCGATTGAACGAGCAGGGGCAGAAGAGTTGGTTGCCGTTATTCCTTGGCTGGGTTACTCTTTGCAAGATAAAATCTTCAGACCGGGAGAACCAATCTCTGCTAAAGTGATCGCCAATATGGTTTCCGCCAGTTTTATGAAACGGATTATTTTACTTGATCTGCATAATAGTAGTATTCCCGGCTTTTTCTCTAAACCGACCAAGCATCTTTCGGCCATGAGTCTACTGGCTGATCATATCGGTCATGAAATTCAGCATAAAGCGAACTATGTTGTTTCCAGTCCTGATTTTGGCGGATTGAAACGTGCTTTTGAGTTCGCTGAGAAACTGGACCTTCCTCTGGTAAAATTAGACAAACGACGCGATCTGCACACTAGGAAAATTATCGGCATGAGTTTAAGTGAAGGGGTACCGGTAGAAGATAAGACTGTACTGATTTTTGATGATGTGATCTTGTCCGGCGGAACAGTGATGCGGGCAGCCGACATCCTGAAACAACACGGGGCCAAAGAGGTGATTTTCTTGGCCACTCACGGACTGTTTGTCAATGACTCATTGGCAAAATTAGAAAAATCTAATGTAGACAGAATTATTATTACGAACTCAATTGCCCAAAAAAACTTGCCGACCAAAGTTTCCCAGATATCGATTGCCAAATTAATTGCACAAAATATATAAATAGAAGTAAGAACATTTAAAAATATTAAGATTTTAGATAAAGAGCCTAATCAACTTTTTATTTTGAGAAATTTTCATCATGCAGAACAGTTACAGATACTCAAAGCTCTTCGGCAAAACGAGACGTGATGTGAGTAAATCGCAATTCGTCAGTCACGAACTTTTGGTCAAAGCCGGTTTTATTGCCGAATCGGTTGCCGGACGCTACTTCTTTTTACCTTTAGGTTGGCGTGTTCATGAAAAAATCAAAAGCGTTATTCAAGCGGAAATGAATCGTGCCGGTGCTCAAGAAATGATTTCTCCCACTCTGCACCCGCTCGAACTTTGGCAAGAAACAAATCGCACCAATACAACCGGCTTCGAACTAATGAAAGTAACCGATCGGCGTGGGGCCGAATTCGCTCTCGGTGGCACGGCTGAGGAAATGTTTGTCGATCTGGTCAGAAAATTCAAGCTTTCTTATAAAGATCTACCCATCAATCTTTATCAATTTTCAGTTAAATTTCGCGATGAACTGCGCGCACGCGGTGGTTTGTTAAGAGTGCGTGAATTTATGATGAAAGATGCTTACTCATTTCATGTCGATAAAGCTGATTTTAAAAAAGAGTATCAAAAAATGGCCCAAACTTACGAAACCATTTTTGCGCGTCTCGGATTAAAAACCCTCATGGTTGAAGCAGACAATGGCTATATTGGCGGTGAATATTCTCACGAGTTTCAAGTGGAACATCCTTTGGGAGAGGGAAGATTTTTTGTCTCTGAAGATGGTCGTTACATCGCTCATGAAGACGTAGCGAAATTCAAGCTTGAACCGGTTAATCCAACGGCAAAAGAAGCAAAATTAAAGACGATCCAACAACCGGAGTGGGTAAAAACTATGGCTGAAAATCAGCAACATTATGGCAAAGACGCGCGCTATTTTTTGAAAAACGTCGTTTATAAAACCAACCAAGGAGATATTATTATTGTCACCCTTCGGGGAGATCTGGAGGTAAATCAAACTAAGTTGGAGCAAGTGCTGAATCTCGTTGGTCAACTCGAACCCGCCAGCGAAGCCGATTTAGCCGCTATCGGGACACAAACCGGTTACGTTCATTCCTGGGGGCATCAGTTTATTAAGCCGGTTAAGTGTCGGAGCGAAAATCGTTCTTGTAAAGTGATTTATGTGGCTGATCTCTCTTTGAAAACGGTGAAAAACTTTATTGGTGGCCAAAAAGAAACTAAAACCGACACGGCAAATGTCAATTATGGTCGAGACTTTAAACACGAAATTGAAGCCGATGTCGCTTTGGCTCAGGCGGGTTTTTTAGCACCTGACGGTCGATCAAAATTAATTGAGAAAAGAGGCATCGAGGTGGGAAATATTTTTCAACTCGGTTACCATTATAGTAGGAAAATGAAAGGTGCCACTTTTATTGACCATGATGGTAAAGCAAAACCATATTATATGGGCTGCTACGGCATTGGTTTAGGACGCACTCTTGCCGCTATTGTCGAAAAACACCATGATGAGCGAGGGATTGTTTGGCCAGAGTTAATCGCCCCTTTCCGCATTCACCTTGTCACCCTAGCGGGAGGAGAAGCGCTCGCAGAAACAGTTTATCAACAGTTAAATCAAGCGGGTTTAGAAGTGCTTTACGATGATCGTCGTGAATCTACTGGGGTAAAACTGGCTGACGCCGATTTAATTGGCTGTCCTATTCGTTTGGTCACTTCGCAACGTAATGGCCAACAAATCGAAATAAAGAAGAGAAATGAGCAACAGACATATTTGGTTGACACTAGTCATTTATTGCAGAAATTGCAAGAATTATAGAGTCTTATAGTAAAAAAATTGTTGCATCAAGTGTAGCGTTTATAGACCGAATGAAGGTTCTTTTTTGCCTATCGCTTTTTTGATCTAAAAGGATACACTTCTAGTTAGTTTATCCCGGTGAGGGCACCCGCTGTGACACACCGATGACTGGTTGCCACAGCGGGCGAAACTTTATTGGTATAGGATCAACTGCGCAAACAAACGACTGAATTTATATCACGCTAGCATTGCATTAAGTGTAATTTTTTTGACAAGAAAATTTAGTCCAATCTAACGGAATTATTTCCTCACCTCTACGAGTTAGTCCCACCTTCCCTTGTGACCATGTGTTAGAATAGCTTTATGAATCGCTCAAAATCTCGCTCGTTGATTGTCACTCATCATGCTCCTGATCTAGATGCCATTAGTGCCGTCTGGCTCCTAAAACGTTTCGATGCCCGGCGACTGGCCAACGCAAAAGTGGCTTTTGTCAATCCGGGAGACAGAATAGATCCAACAAACCTGGATCAGACGGAGGAGATCAACGAGATCATTCACGTCGACACCGGCCTAGGCAAATTTGATCATCACCAAGAAGAGCGAGCCAAGGCAAACATCTGCGCTGCCTCTTTAGTACTCGCAGATCTAAGTGAACGCTATCCTGATCTCTCCCACGACGACGCTTTGATTAGTCTGGTTAAGTTTGTCAATGAAATTGACCATTTCGGTGAGATTTTTTGGCCTGAAGCCGACTCAGATCGTTATGCCTTTATGATTCATGAGCTTATCCAGGCGGTAGAAGCCAAATCCGAACACAATGATGAGTCGCAGCTTCATTTTGGGATGCAATGTTTAGATAGTGCCTATACGGTTTTGAGAAACCGTTTCTCCGCGAGGAGAATTATTAATCAAAAGGGGATTATCTTTAGCTTGAAACATGGGCAAGGTATGGCCGTCGAAACTGGTAATGACAGCGTCATCAAATTGGCTCAGAAAATGGGTTACACACTCGTGGTGAGAAAAGATGAAGAACGAGGCAATGTGAGAATTAAGGCTCGGCCGGATAGTCGCATAGACCTTAAAGCACTTTATCTACGTGTAAAACAGATTGACCAAAGAGGCACTTGGTTTTATCATTACAGTGGTAAGATGCTGCTCAATGGTTCAAGCAAACATCGAAATCAAATTGCAACGCCTCTAAACCTGAAAGAAATCATCAGATTAATTAAAGAGCTTTATTAAGTAATGAGTCAAAATAGACTAACCGACTATGCCAATTGAAACACAAAAACTGAAGAAAAATAAATTCAAGAGCGACTGCATTTTTTGTCAGATTGCTCAAAAAAAAGTCCCCGCTCACATTATTTGGGAAGATGCAAAGTATATCGCTTTCTTATCAATTTTCCCAAATACAAAGGGGTTTACAGTTGTTGCTACTAAGGAACATTGGGGAAGCGATCCATTTCAACAACCGGATGAAATTCTGGCTCAGTTAGTGCTCGCCAGCAAAAAAGTCGCTCAGATTTTAGTGAATTATTTTGATGATGTTGGTCGCTGCGGCATGTTCTTTGAAGGCTGGGGCGTTGACCATCTCCATGCAAAACTTTACCCCATGCATGGAACAGGAAAAATTCACACTTGGAAACCGATTGAAAGCCAAACGTTTAAACCATATTTTCATCAGTATCCTGGTTACCTTTGCTCAAATGATTCTGCTCGAGCAGATGACAAAAAATTAGCCGATTTAGCAAAGAAAATTCGACAATCATATTAGCGGCCCATGGTCAAAAAACTTGTGTTATAATGGTCACTCGTTATCAAGCTAGTAATTCATAAAAAATTTATGCCAATCATTATTCAAGCCGGTCAAAGAAGTAGTACGAACGATTTAATCCGTAAATTCAAAAAAGCGGCTTTTGCCAGTAATGTTGTCCAAATTGTCAGAGATCGACACTATTTTACCAAACCGGCAAGAGAGCGCGCTCTGAAAAAAATTGAATTCAATCGTTTAAGAAAAAGACTGCACAGCATTAAGCGTGCCAAAAATACTTCAATTTCGTCAGTGCTACATCTGGTTAAACGGCTCGGAACAAGAACCTAAATAAAAGTTTGCTTTGTGGTCTCGTTTTTTGTTATTTTTTCCTTGACTTCACCCTCGCGTTGATAGTGAATTCCCATTGATCACCATCGCGCGTATCAAAACTTGTCGATCCGGTGAGATGATAATAGTTAAGTAAGTGGCTACTCAAAGTCTCCTCAATTTCTTTTTTCTGCTCTTTCAATTCGCCAATTTGGGTTTTTAAAGTGGTTACTTCAGGTGAGGCACCAATCCTCACTTTATTTTCTTTCAAACTCATTAATAGTTGCTGATATTTTTCCTCCAGTGACGCCAATGTTGTGTCATTATCAAAAACATTTTTAAACATTTGGCGCTTCTCCTTTAATTTGCTATTCAGCTGACTTAATTCATTTGCATTCCGCTCAATCACCCCTTGCAGACTTTCTAATGTTTCCGCCAGTTGATCCGAGGCAGCGATCTCATCTTTAAGTGTGCTATTCGCTTGTGCCAGGGCGGAAGAAGCTAAATCGCTGGCTCTTTTTGGTTGTTTCTGAGACATAATCCCTTTCTTTATTTTGCTTTCATTTAGTCTATAATGATTAAAAACAACCATAGTTTTAACAGAATCAGCTAGAAAAAGAAAGACCTGTTTATGCCGAATAGCAAAATTATGCTGCCTGCAACAAAAATTGTCGCCACAATCGGTCCGGCAACCGAAAGTGAGGCACAGTTAGAAGCGATGGCTCATGCGGGCATGAGTGTGGCGCGATTTAATACGAAACATGCGGATGTCAGTTGGCATCAAACGCGGATTGCGCGGGTAAAAAAGGTAGCAAGAAAAATTCAGCAACCAATCGGGGTTCTACTTGATCTTCAGGGACCAGAGATTAGAATCAATATTCCCGGTGAACAAAGTTTCTCTGTTAACTTCAACGATCAGGTTACTTTTACAAGTCAACAAAAAACGGCAACCAATCGTACACCAATTATCCCTCAAGTTGTCATTGAAGCCCTCAAGCTAAATGATCATGTCTTGATTGATGATGGTTTGGGAGAGTTTATTGTCATTAAAA
>WFRK01000005.1 GCA_015486535.1 Candidatus Microgenomates bacterium
CAATTACTCAATGCCAATCGTACAGTTCAATATCAGGGCGGCGATCTACCAACACTAGCAAACATTGCCAATCAAATGTTTTTTTTGGATGATCTGCCCCTTATTGGTTCATGGTTTCATTCGCCACAAAAAAAATTGATCGCTCAAACATCACCCACCCCGGTTGGTTGGGTCGGGGGGACCGCCGTGATGATTAAACGTCAACTGATAGAAGAAATTGGCTTGTTAGATGAGGCTATTTTTATGTATGCCGAAGACATTGATTACTGTTTTAGAGCGCATCGCGCCGGTTGGCGCATCGCCATCGAGCCAAAGGCACGGGTCATTCATTACGGTTCAGCCAGCAGTTCAAGTGAAAGTGCCATTCGAGGAGAGTTTAAAGGATTAATTTACTTGTTTAAAAAACATCGACCAGCTTGGCAGTTAACTTGGCTTAAACTGATTTTAAAAATTGCTGCCTATCTGCGTTTTTATCTTTTTAGCATTGTCAAAAAAAATGCAAGCGCCCCTTACAAAAAAATCTTAAGTGATTTAAACTGAAATTTTATGACAAAAGTAGCGAGAACTAAAAAAAGTCATCTGCAAATCTTGCTTCATTGGCTCGATGATCATCTTTTGTTGATCATGACCGGTTTGCTTTTTGCTTTTATACCGCTTTATCCGAAGATTCCTCTTTTTGACATCCTCCCCGGTTATATTGTGCGTGTCAGGGCAGAGGACTTTTTGATTCTTTTGACCGTGATCATTTTTCTCATTCAGCTGGCGCGGCAGCGCATCAATCTACGTACTCCATTAACTCGATGGATCGCTGTTTATGCTGTCGCGGGTTTTGTCTCCATCTTGGCCGCCATTTTTATTATTCATACTGTCCCACTTCAATTACTTCATGTGGGCAAAACCACTCTTCACTATTTAAGATATCTGGAATATTTTTGTTTATTTTTTATTGCCTATGTCAGTGTCAAATCTAAAAAAGATCTTTGGTGGCTTCTTGGCGTTATCTTTGTCACTTTAATTGGCATTTTTATTTATGGTGTCGGCCAAAAATATTTCTATTGGCCGGTTTATTCGACGATGAATCGAGAATTTAGCAAAGGCATTCGTCTATATTTAACTAAACATGCGCGGGTACAGTCAACTTTTGCCGGTCACTATGATCTCGGCGCTTATTTGGTGATTGTGCTCCCTTTGATCGCCAGCTTTATGTTTAGCCTGAAAAACCGCTGGCAAAAAATTGCCCTTCACTTAATATTTTGGCTCGGCGTTTGGTTATTAATCGTCAGTGCGGCCCGCACTTCTTTTGCGGCTTTCATTATTAGTTTAGGCTTTTTAATTCTCGTTTTTAGTTACCAGCAAAAAAATCGTTGGGCAAGAGCGAAATATTTCTTCAAGCAATCAAGTTATATCTTTGGTCTGGTAATCTTGATGATGATCGTTTTTGGCAATGATTTATCTGATCGTTTAATGCAGGTGGTTGATTCAAATCCGGAAATGAAACAAGAAATTGATTATCTCAATGATCGACGCAAAATAGTCATCAAAAATTATGTCCTCATCCCACTGCATTTAGAAAAAATTGAAAAACCCAAAAATGGCATGTCAACCGATGAAGCAATGAAGGTGATCGTTAAATCTGACCAACGACCAAGTGAAAAAAGACCCTCGACGCAGCGTCCAAGCGACGTTTATGTTAATATTCCGGATGAAGTGACCATTTCCACCCGTTCAGCCAATGGTACTCTGAAAGTAACCACCATCGAAAAACCGCGTACCTATTCCATCAACGCTTTGAAACACGGTCTTAGTCTAGCGATTCGCTTAGATTCTCTTTGGCCTCAAGCAATTAGGGGTTTTAAGCGAAATCCGCTCACCGGTTCCGGTTATGCCACTCTAAATAAGCATGGCGAATATCAATTTACTGAAGCAGATAGCACCGACAACAACTACTTACGTACTTTAGGCGAAACCGGCTTATTCGGCTTTATCGTTTTTTATGGCATAATCCTGTATGTGATTGAACAAACAATCAACTTCATCAAAAAAACTGATGACAAACTGATGCGCTCATTTGCCTTTGGTTTTCTTGCCGGTATCATTGGTCTCTTAATCAATGCTATTTATATTGATGTTTTTGCCGCCTCTAAAGTAGCGATGACTTTTTGGGCTTTAGTTGGGATGATTTTGGCCAGTTTTAGATTAACTTTAGAGCAAAAAAATCATGCCTAAATTAATAAAAATATTGAAACATTTTGAAATAATCAGTTTAGTTCTTTTGGTTGGTCTCGCTTTCTGTCTCAGGCTCTACCGCCTATCAAATCCACCGTTAGATTGGCATGCTTTTCGCCAAGCAGATACGGCTTCGGTGAGTCGTGAATATGTCAAGCATGGTATCGATCTGCTCCACCCGAAATATCATGATCTTTCGAACATTCAGAGCGGTCAATTAAATCCTTCGGGTTACCGCATGGTTGAGTTTCCAATTGTCAATGCTTTGGTGGCGGCGATTGTTCTTAGCACCCATTTTAATTTGGTGATTGTCAGTCGTTTATTGGCCATCGTCGCCTCATTGGGCACACTCCTCAGTCTTTATTTTTTGGTCAAAGAAATATCGGGTCAACGAACTGCTTTTTGGACGGCCTTGTGGTTCAGTCTTCTGCCTTACGCTATCTTTTACTCGCGTGTGATTTTGCCCGAACCATTTATGCTTTTCGCCGCGACATTCAGTCTCTTAACTTTTTACTTTTTTCTCAAATACGAACAGTGGCGTTATTGGTGGTTAAGTTTATTCAGTTTTGCTTTGGCCCTACTTTTAAAACCGTTTGTGATTTTTTTAGCTCTCGTTTTTTTGGCTTTCGGCTTTGTTTTTCGCGCTTGGCGAAAGAAAAAATTCTGGCTGGCTTACGCTGGACTGACTTTCGCTGCCGTCCCACTTATCGCTTGGAGAGAATGGATTCAGCAGTTTCCCGCCGGTATTCCCGCCTCGGACTGGCTTTATAACAGTGACGGCATCCGACTCCGGCCCGCTTGGTTCCGTTGGTTGTTTTATGAAAGACTGGTGAAACTTTTTCTTGGCTTTATTGGTGTCATCTTTTTACCATTCTCTTTGCTTAAACTCAAAAAGAAAGAGTGGCTTATTTATGGCGCTTGGTGGCTCGGCATCCTCGCCTACTTTGTTGTTTTCGCTACGGGCAATGTAAGGCATGATTACTATCAAAATTTAATGCTGCCTATTCTCGTTATTACCTTAGGTCGAGGAACGACGATGTTAGAAAATTTTTTGCGACAGAAATTTAATCCTCTTTTGGCTACTGTGGCCGTTAGTTTTCTACTCTTGGTGACAAACATCTCCGCTTGGCAATTTGTCAAAGGTTACTTTAACATTAATCATCATGAATATTTGACTGCCGGTCAGGCGGTAGATGAGCTACTTCCTAAAAATGCCATTGTCATTGCCCCAGACTTTGGTGACACACAATTTTTATATGCTACCAATCGACGTGGCTTTCCCATCGGTTTTGAAATCAGCAAAAAAATCAAAGCGGGCGCTCAATATTATGTCACCACCAGTTTTGATCAAGAAGCGAAAAATTTAGAAAAACAATACTTTACGGTCAAAAAAACGCCGACCTACTTGATCCTTAATTTAACTCGTCCAAAATCAAATTAAACTATGAAAATTCTCATGTTGACACCCTATCTGCCTTATCCGCTCTTATCCGGCGGTCAGATTCGCACCTTCAATCTCTTGAAACACTTGAGTAAAAATCATCAAATTAGTCTTTTTGCATTGATTAAAGACCAACAAGAAAAACAGTATATTACTCAATTGGAAAAGTTTTGTTATCAAGTAAAAGTTTTCAAACGCTCGCGTCATCCATTTACAATTAAAAATATTTTGCAAACCGCTATTTCAAAGTACCCTTTTTTGGTGGTGCGCAATTATTCGACCAAAGCCGCCGCCGCCGTTAAGGAAGAACTGAAAAATAATCACTACGATCTTATTCATGCCGAGACTTTTTACATGATGCCTCATATTAAACAAACGAAAATTCCGACAATTTTAGTTGAGCAAACCATCGAATATTTGGGTTATGAAAACTATGCTGACCAAGCATCTCCTTATTTACGACCATTATTAAATATCGACATTCACAAAATTAAAAATTGGGAAAAACATTATTGGCAACGCTCAAACAAATTGATTGTTATGAGTCAGGAAGATAAAGACTTCATTAAACCGTTTGTAAGAGAAACAAGCAAAATTGCTGTTGTCGAAAATGGAGTGGACATTCAATGGTTTGACCAAAAGAAACGTTTGGAACCGGAAAAACCCACCATTTTATTTGTCGGCACCTTCAACTGGTTGCCTAATCGCGAAGCAGTGAAGTTTCTAGTCAATCAAGTTTGGCCAAAAATTAGTCAACAAATTAAGAGCGCCCGTTTGTGGATTGTCGGTAATGCCCCAACTGAGGATGTCCTGAAACTAAATCAAAGAGATCGTCACATTCAAGTAACGGGTGGTATTCCTGATATTCGCGATGCTTTTCGAGCGGCCACCGTCCTGGTGGCACCAGTTTTCTCGGGTAAGGGGACACGTTATAAAGTACTTGAAGCCATGGCGGCCGGCACGCCGGTGGTAGCGACACCATTAGCGGTCGAAGGCTTAAAAGTAAAGCATCAAGAGCATGTACTTATTGCCCAAACCGCCACCGATATTGCGCAAGCGACAAACCTACTCATTCGAAACCCAAAGTTAAGAAAAAAATTAGCCAAAAATGCCAAAAATTTTGTTGCCAAACATTATGACTGGCCCCTCATTGCCCAAAAGCTGAATAAAATTTATAATAATGTCGCCTAAATTTATGTCAAAGAAAAAATCAAGTTTAGAAATTATCATTCCTAATTACAACTCGCAGTTCTGGTTGAAAAAAACTTTGATTAGTCTTAAGCAGTTTTATCTCGATCAAGCTTATCATCATGTTTCCGTTACCTTGGTCGACAATGCTTCCAGCGATGACTCGGTAGCAATGATCCGACGTAACTTCCGTTGGGTGAAGTTGATCGCCAATCAAAAAAATTTAGGCTTTGCCGGCGCGAATAATTTGGCTTTAAGAGAAACTCAGGCAGATTATGTCATGTTACTTAATTCGGACGTTGAGTTAACGGCCGATTCCAATTTTGATAAATTAATTGACTATCTGAACCAACATCAAAAAGTGGCCGTCATCACTCCTAAAATAATTTTCTCGAACGGCCAAATCGACCCCGCTTGTCATCGCGGGGAACCAACACTCTGGGCTTCATTCAGCTATTGGTTTAGATTAGAAGCACTTTTTCCTCGCCAACGCTGGAGTAGCCAATATCATCAATGGTTCAAGGAGCTTGATCAAATTCATATGATTGACGCTTGTTCCGGAGCGGCGATGATGGTCAGAAAAAAAGCGATTGACAAAGTTGGCTTACTTGATGAGCAATTTTTTATGTACGCTGAAGATCTTGACTGGGCTCATCGTTTCCGTCAGGCTCATTGGCAGATTGTTTTTTATCCCGCTGTTAGTTTGATTCATCATAAATATAAATCCGGTTTAAAAAACACTTCTCAAGCAATTGCAAGAAATACGAAAAAACATTTTTATAATACTATGCTACAATATTATGATAAACATCATGCGCGACGATATCCTCATTGGGTGCGTCAGCTGATACATTTATTTATTACTATTAAGAAAGGTGGATTATGAACGAACTCCAACTAAAAATCCAAGACCTGCGAACAAAAAATGTGCAGGTTTTACTTGAAGCGATCACGGTGACAATTGTCACTTTAGTCATCAATAGCATGTTGCCTTTGCTGTTGGTGAAATATGTTTATGCAAATAAACAATTATTAACCGCACCGCCAATTTTTAACTATATTAACGTTGGTTCATTTTTGGTGACGGTTCTTTATTTCACCTATGCTTTCGTGAGTAACTTTGGTCGAGAAAAACAGATTAAAACGCTCATGTTTGAGTTTGAATCTGATGAACTTGATGAAGAATTAAGCGACACAGAACTTGAGGAACTGGAAGAGATTGTCGATCAAGCTTTAAGTAAACGCAAACCAAAAACAAAAATAAAAAAACTCAGTCGAACGACAAAAAAGGCGACACGGGCAAAAAAGGGCAGCAAGAAGACCAGTCGTAAAAAATAATGCAGAAACGTATCGGCCTCGATTGCCGTTTAGCCGGTACTAAGCATACAGGTATTGGCCGTTATATTGTCGAACTGGTACCGAGATTGATTGAGAAAGCACCGAGTGATTATCACTGGGTGCTTTTTGTTTCTGATCCCCATTTATTTGCCGGTCTAAAAAATAACTCTCACGTCCAATTTGTGGCGACAAATATCCAACATTACTCATTTAAAGAACAATGGCAGTTGGCCCGTTTATTTCGTCAAGCGAAATTAGATCTATTGCACATTCCTCATTTCAACCAACCGTTACTTTACCGTCGGCCCACTATTTTGACGATTCACGATCTTCTTTGGCATCAACAACAAGGACTGGGTGTAACGACACTTTCACCCTTAAGCTACTATTTGAAGTATTTCGGCTATCGTCTCGTCGTCAATCAAGCGGTTAAACAAGCAGAAACAATTCTCGTTCCTTCTTTAAAAACAAAGCGAGATTTGCTTCATTATTATCCTAAAACAGAATCAAAAATTGTTGTCAGCCGCGAAGGCGTTTCACTCAATCAACCACCTCTTAAACCAAATAAGTTATTGCCAAAAGATTATTTGCTTTACGTCGGTTCACTTTATCCTCACAAAAATGTTGCTGTTCTGTTGAAAGCACTTACCTTGGCGCCAAAAGAAAATCTGGTCATTGTCAGCGCTCGTTCTATTTTTCGCCAAAAAATCGAAAAGCAACTGCAACAATTAAAATTGACTCATCGGGTAATTTTCTTTGACTGGGTCAGCGATGCAACATTAGCTTATCTTTATCAAAAGGCAAAAGCATTAATCCAACCATCAATCAACGAGGGTTTCGGTCTCACCGGCATCGAAGCAATGAGCTTCGGTACACCAGTAATTGCCTCCAATATTGCCATTTTCCAAGAAATCTATCAACAAGCCGCTTACTTTTTTACCCCAAACAACTATCATCAATTGGCACAAATAATTCAGAAAAAAAATCTCAGCGAAAAATTAGCGCAAGCAAAAACACTCTTAGGTCAATATAGTTGGAATCAGTGTGCTCAAACGACTTTAACTGCCTATGCCAAAAGTTTTACTTAAGAACTCAAACCGGCAACAACCAAAAATTGCTCTAGTTTATGATCGGGCGAATACGTTTTTTGGTGGTGCGGAACGAATTTTAGTCGCTTTAGCAGAACATTTTGCTCCACTAGATTTGTTTACTCCGCTCATTAATCCTCAAACTAAATGGGTGAAACAGTTTCACCAGCATAAGACCAGTTTTATCAATCGCTTACCACTGGCCCAAAAATATCATCAACTTTATGCGCCTCTAATGCCTCTGGCGGTAGAAAATTTTGATTTATCTGCCTATGATATTATTATCTCCTTATCGAGCGCGGAAACTAAGGCGGTGCTCACCAAGCCAGGGCAACTCCACATCAATTATTTATTGACACCGCCACGTTATCTCTATCAGTATGATCAAGTTTATCTCGGAGCGACGCCTCAGCCGATTGATCACTTAATCAAGCTTCTGTCTGCGCCGGCGCGCGCTTATCTCCGTTGGTTTGATCAGATGAGTATTTTCCGGCCCGATGTTATTGTACCTATCAGTCAACTCGTGCGCCGGCGCGCCCAACGAATCTATCCCCAAGCGCAATTTCGCCCAGCCCTTTATCCCTTTGCACCAAATTTAGTACCTGAAGCGCAAAAGGCCGCTCAGCAATATGCCCAATTAGATCATCGACTCCGTCGTTGGCAGTTTAATTTAAGTGTCAATCGGTTGGTGAAATATAAACGGGTTGATTTGACTATTAAAGCTTCTCTTAAGGTAAAACAACCATTGCTCATCGTTGGTCGAGGCATAGAGCAGGCTTCTCTATTAAAATTAGCTGGTCCCTTGGGAACTAAGTTTGTTTCTCCAACAAAACAAACTTACCTCCAGCCACAGCAAGGAGGAGCACTCCTACTCCGTTGGCTCAACCAAGCGCAACAAAACGGTAAATTGGTTTTCTTTTTGGATCAAGTAAGTGATCAAATTTTGAGCCTCCTTTATCAGCATGCGCAGGTCGTTATTGCACCGGGATGGGAGGATTTTGGTCTCGTCCCGTTAGAAGCAGCCTACTTCGGTACACCATCAATTATTAACGCCCGGAGTGGGGTAGCGGAAGTACTTCATCATCAAAAAGAAGCTTGGCATTTGAAACGACAATCAGTCACACAACTGGCACAAATTCTTAATCGCAAAGAATATAAAAAAATAAACCAATCATTAATAAAAGCAGTGGCACAAAAATTCAATCAAAAAACATACTTGAAAAACTTTGGCGCTTTAGTGTATGATGAGTGGCGTCAAGTGTCATACAAAGTATGACAGTCTAAATTGAGGAAAAAATTTGCAGTCAAGCAAAGGAGTTTTATGCCCACAAAAAATCGTCTTTTTGCCCTCATTCTCGCTGGTGGTGGTGGTACCCGCCTTTGGCCAAAATCAAGAAAGAAAACTCCCAAACAATTTCTCAGATTGGGCGGTGATAAAACAATGCTTCAAGTAACAGCCGATCGCTTTAATAAAATTGTTCCTTGGGAAAACATGATTGTCATTAGTAATAAACTCTATGTAAAAGAAGTCGCTGCCCAATTGCCTCAAGTACCTAAGCAAAATATTATCTTTGAACCGGAGAAGAAGGATACTGCCTTAGCCATGTTAGTGGGAGCAATTTTTGCCAAAACCAAAAATGAACAAGCGATTGTGATTAATGGCGCTTCAGATCACGTGGTAAAACAAGTAGATGAATTTATTAGGTTGATGAAAGCCGCGGCGCGCGCCGCCGAAGACAAAACAAAGTTAATTGCTGTGGGCATCACCCCAACACGACCAGCGACCGGTTTCGGTTACATCAAGATTGGTCAAGAAATTGGCAAAATCAATCATCATATCAGCTTGTTCAAAGTCGCTAATTTTACAGAGAAACCTAATCTAGCGACGGCGCGCGCTTTCATTTCCACCGGTCGCTACTTCTGGAATGCCAATAATTATGTTTGGTCGGCTGATGCAATTATTGCCGCTTTCAAAAAATATCAACCGGATCAATATCAATTGACGAAAAAACTATTATCACTCAAAAATCCGCTACGGTTTCAAAAAGCATTGAAGCAAATCTATCATCAAGCCGCGAGCATTTCGATTGATTATGCCATCTCTGAAAAGGCAGATAATCTTTACTTAATTCCCGGTGATTTTGGTTGGGATGATATTGGTGAATGGTCGGTCGTCTATCAATTGAATCGAAAAGATCTCAATGGTAACGTGATTTTAGCTGACTCTGATAAAAAACAAATTAAAGTCCTTAGCGTCCAGTCGCATAATAACTTGATCCATAACGATAATCGCTTAATCGCTCTCCTGGGCGTCGAGGATATGGTCGTTGTCGACACACCGGAGATTTTGCTCGTCATGCCCCGAAACAAAAGTCAAGATTTAAAACAATTGGTACAACGACTCAAAAATGAAAAAAAAGAAGAGTATCTTTAAATTGTGAAAAAAATTAGACAGGTCGCCATCGCTATCGCCCAAGTACACAGCCGACAACATCAGCGTTACTATGTCTATAAACGGATCTTAGACATCACTGTCGCTCTCATTCTGATTATCATTTTTTTGCCTTTTTGGATTTTAGTCCCATTAGTGGTTTGGGTTGACTCCGGACGCCCCATTTTTTTCAAGCATAAGCGTGTCGGTAAATACGGTGAGGAATTTTATTTATTCAAATTCCGTTCGATGGTTAAGGGTGCTGATGAACTCCTTCATAAACGTGACAAAGAACTGTTGGCAAAATTCAAAGCGAATGATTGGAAAATCGAAAATGATCCCCGCATCACTCGTGTCGGTAAAAGTTTAAGGCGCTTAACGATTGATGAATTCCCCCAACTTTTTAATGTCCTTAAGGGTGAGATGAGTGTCGTCGGACCGAGAGCTTATGTAGCCAAAGAATTGATTGAGCAAACAAAACGTTATCCAACGACAAGAAAGTATTTGCCTTACATTTTGTCAATTAAACCCGGTATCACCGGTGTTTGGCAAGTGAACGGGCGCAATGACATCCCCTTTACACAACGTTCGGCCATGGATGCGGCTTACGCCAAACGTCATCACATCGTTGAAGATATCCTTATTCTCCTAAAAACGCCAAAAGCGATGATTTCTCGCTGGTAATTTGCTTTTTTTTCTTTTATACTTTTCTTTGTCTATGCTGAATTTGGATCCAACGCAACCAACAACAAAAGTCAAAGACGTGCTTCGCGGTGAAGCGACTGAAGCAGCTCAAATGAATCAATCGCCTGAATCAACAAAGATGAACGGCAAAAAAAGAAAATCAAAGAAAAAAATCTTGTTTATTATCGCGATCTTCCTGCTTTTTTTACTGAGCACTGCTGCTGGTCTGGCTTTTTACACTTATACCATTGTTAACCAATTGAAAAATCAGGCGGCGGAGGTGAAGCAATCAAGCGAGACAGCCTATACACAATTCAAGCAACAGAATTTACCAGCGACAAAAACCGCTCTTGATCAAGCACAGACTGAACTCGGTCAACTCAAATTAACCTACACCAAATTAAATTTCTATCGCTTCTTTCCTCTGGTAAATTTATACTATGCCGACGGAGAACATGGGTTGGCGGCGACACAGTCAACCATTGCCGCCGGTCAAAAGGCGATTGACGTTCTGGTACCTTATGCCGATGTGCTTGGTTTCACCGGCAAAGGAAGTTTTACCGGCGGCACGGCGGAAGACCGATTGGGTTTGATTTTGAAGACGATCGACAAACTTTTACCGCAAATGGACGCAATGCAGGCTGATTTGAAAAACGCCGATGAGCAGCTGGCTCAAATCGATCCCCAACGCTACCCGGAAAATTACCGTGGCCTGGCAATTCGTGCCAAGTTAATCCAAGCACGCAGCACTCTTCACGGAGCCAATGAGGCCCTATCAACCTATCGACCGGTGATCGCTCGACTCCCCAGTTTAGCCGGAGCCGAGGGAAAACGAAAAAAATATTTGGTTCTTTTTCAAAATGATAATGAGTTAAGACCAACAGGTGGATTTTTGACTGCTTATGCGGTCGTCTTTGTTGAAAATGGCAAAGTCACTCCAGAGAAATCGGATGATATTTATGAATTGGATAAAAAATTTAGGAAGAGAATTCCCATTCCCGCCGCATTGGGTCGTTATCTCACAACTGAAAAATACTGGCACTTAAGGGACATGAACATCGATCCTGATTTCAAACAATCGATGGACACTTTTTATCGCTACTACAAGCTGGTACCTGGAGAACCAAACAACATTGATGGCATTATTGCTTTGGATACGCAATTCCTGGTTCATTTGATGAACATTCTCGGACCGGTTCAAGTACCCGGTTACGGTACTTTTAGCGCTAAAAATGATAAAAGCTGCGATTGTCCCCAGATTATTCATGTCTTATCAGAAATTATTACTCGGCCAACACCATATATCCGTAAACATCGTAAAGGCATTTTAGGTCCGTTAATGCGAGCGATTATCATTAAAGCTTATGGCGCTCCCAAAGCCCAGTGGCCCGGTTTATTCGGACAGTTCTTCACCGATATCGAAGCCAAACATATTCAGTTTTATTTCCTCAATCAAGCCGATGAAAAAGCGGCGACGTTAATTAATGCCACAGGAGAGATGAAGCCCAAACCGAACTCGGATTATTTGGCGGTGATTGATGCCAATTTAGCTGGTGCCAAATCAAATCTTTATGTACGAAATAGTCTGAAAGAAACAGTCAAGCCACCAGTCAAAGGAGAAATGGAGAAAACATTGGAAATTACTTACAAAAACCCCCGTCGGGCCGACAATTGTAATCTTGAAGCGGGCCTACTTTGTTTAAACTCGACCTTAAAAGATTGGAATCGGATTTATTTACCCGCAGGGAGTAAGTTGATCAAGGCGCAAGGTTATTTAGAACCACCGAAAGTCTATCAAGCACAAGGTTTCACGGTCGTCGATGGTTTCTTTATTCTTGAACCTAAAGGTGTCGCAAAACTGAAATTGGATTATCGCGTGCCTTACCAAGATGAAAAAGTTTACCGTCTCCATATTTTCAAACAGGCCGGTATCCGTCAATATCCATTTTTAATTAATGTGAATGGTAATGAAACACGTTTAACCATTAATAAAGATACTGACTTTAAGAGTCAATTTTAAATGTTAGCTAGAAGCTTTAAGGTCAAAGGTCTGATTCTGAAACGAGCTAACTTTGGCGAAGCTGATCAGATTATTCATTTTTTAACCCTTGAATATGGTAATTTTGCGGCGGTCGCTAAGGGGGTGCGACGACTCCGATCAAAAAAAATGGGCACTCTAGAACCGGGTAATCTTGTCCATGCTTTTTTCATTCGCACTAAAGGCTTGCCTTTAGTGACCCAAATCGGCCAACGAAAAAGCATCGACTTTTCACAATTGGATCTCAAACAAATGAAATTGTTGCTCCAACTTTTAGAGACGTTCGACAAATTATTTGTTGAAGAGGAGCTAGATCGTTATAGTTTCCAGCAAATTCTTTCATTGAGACAGTTAGTGCTCAATCGGGCTGAGCCAAGATCGGCAATTCAAACTCAGTTAGCTGATCTCATTAGTCATTTGGGATTTCAGCATCCTCAACAAAGCCATTTTAGCAGCCTGACAGCTTATATTGAGGCGCTAACGGAAACCCAACTTAACAGTGGTCGATTTTTGAAAGTTAAGGTAAAATAGGTTTATGTCAACGCCAAGTCTGAATGAAATTGTTTCCCTTGCCAAACGTCGTGGTTTTGTTTATCCTTCGTCAAGCATTTATGGCGGTTTGGCTAACGCTTACGATTATGGTCCCCTTGGTTCGCAGCTGATGAAAAACATCCGTGATGCCTGGTGGCATCACTTCATTGAATCACGCGCCGATATGGTTGGTCTTGATTCTCAGGTCATTCAACACCCAAACACCTGGATCGCTTCCGGTCATGTCGCATCATTTAATGATCCTCTCGTAGAAGATACCGTTAATCACAAACGCTATCGTGCCGATCATTTAGTCGAGGGTTGGTTGAAAGAACAGAAAGAACCACCAACGGTTGACGTTGACAGTCTCTCCCTTGCCGAGTTGGCTGATTTCATTCAAATTCATCACGTTTTAAGTCCCGACCGAAATCCGGTTACACCACCGAAACCATTCAGTCTCTTATTCAAGACACATATTGGCACTATTGAGGGAGATCAGGACGAGGTTTATCTCCGCGGTGAAACGGCCCAAGGTATTTTCCTTAATTTTAAAAACATTCTGGATTCGACCCGTGTCAAGCTTCCGTTTGGCATTGGCCAAATTGGCAAAAGTTTCCGTAATGAAATTACGACCGGCCAATTTGTTTTCCGCACTTTCGAATTTGAACAAGCAGAAATTGAGTACTTCTTTAACCCAAAAACAACTGCCTGGCAACCATTATTTAAACGTTGGCAGACAGAGATGTGGCAGTTTATCACTGACACTCTTGGTGTCGAGGCCAAACATCTTCGCTGGCGTCAGCATTCTGATGCCGAGAGAAGTTTTTATAGTCGGGAAACTTATGATCTCGATTATCAATTTTCTTTTGGTTTTAAGGAGTTATGGGGCATCGCTTATCGTACCGATTATGATTTACAGCAACAGATGAAATTTTCCGGTCAAGATCTGAGTTACATTGACCCTTACACTCAAGAAAAATTTATGCCTCATGTCATCGAGCCGGCTTTGGGTTTGAATCGAGTTTTTCTGATGCTCTTAACTGATGCCTACCACGTTGACCCAATCAACCAACGTCATTATCTGCGCTTAAAACCGGATTTGGCCCCTTATCATCTTGCCGTCTTTCCCTTATTGAAAAATAAACCTGCTTTAGTCAAAAAAGCGCAAACAATTTTTCATCGTCTTCAATCTCACTATCGTGTCACTTGGGACGAACGAGGTAATATCGGCAAACGCTATCTTTACCAAGATGAAATTGGCACTCCTTTTGCCTTAACGATTGATTTTGAAACACTTGATGATGAAGCGGTAACGGTGAGAAATAGAAATACAACTACCCAAAAAAGAGTGGGTCTGAATAAACTTGAGCGCTATCTCCAACAAAATTTAAACAAGACACAAAAGAATCTCTCAATTGATTAAGTCTCAAACAATAATTTATTTATCAATTAAGGAAAAACTAAAATGCAAGTTGAATCAGATACTTCAATGCCAACCAGCAAAAATCAATCCTCTGTCATGAAATCTAAATCACTTTGGTTAATTGTCGCTGGAATTTCTTTAAGTTTACTTTTATTGGCAATAGTGGCTTTCTTCTTTATTCAAAGACAATTTCAGCAACCGGCGGCAAAAACAATCACGCAACCAAAAAAACGAAAACTGAGTCAACCGCTGAATGTAATTCCCTTACAAAAACGACCTTACCTTAGTATCTCACCTGAAGTGGATGGTCATCACCTTGTCATTCATATCGATCATCTCGTCAAGGGTGCTGCCAGCGCTGAATATGAACTGGAGTATCAAACGGGCAGCATGCTCCAAGGTGCTTTCGGTGAAATTCAATTAGCCCAATTACCGGCAAGAGAAACGGTTTTCCTCGGCAGCTGTAGTGCTGGAGGCGCCTGCACTTATCATGAAAACATCAAGGGAGGCTCTTTATTAACCCGTTTCAAAGGTGAACATAATTATGCACTGAAGTCGGATTTTCGTTTTTATGAGACACAAAAAATGACCGATACCACTTTTGCTTCACGCGATGCGAAATTTCGTTTGACCAGTACTGATTTGATCAAAAATAAATATGTCATTATCTTTAACGGGGCTGGGATACCCAAAGCAGATAAACTTAAAGGTGAAATTTTATCCGATCCGTTCATCATTGCCGTCAGTGGCCATCTTAAGGGCGACGCAAGCGAACTCAGTATTCTCACTCGCCAACCGGGAGCAACCGCTATTGCGGGCTGGGATGGTCAAAATTGGCGTTACTTTCCAGTGAAAACTAATGTTGGCAGTAAAACGATTGATTTGAAAAACCTGCCTTTGATGAAAATTTATCTGGCAATGAAACGTTAATCAATCGCTCCCTTCATTCCTCAGAATAATCTTCTTGTTTTCCTTGTTTTCCTCGCCGAGATTATCTCCGCTGCCATCTAACTTCTCCCAGCTGACTTTAATTTCCTCTTGCATCATTGTGGTAAAAAGTGGTAAAGTATCTTATAAGTTAAAAATACCTTGATAACCAGAGAAAAAACTTTATTCAAGGTCAATTATAAATTTATGTTTATCGGCCGATACTATCACACACTAGAACAGAAGAGACGCTTGTCTTTGCCGAAAGTTTTTCGCGATCAAGCAAACCAATGGGTGGTCACACGTGGTTTGGATGGCGGTTTATTTTTAATGAAAGCAGCCGAATTTAAAAAAAATCTGCAACAACTGGCGCAACGCAGTTTTACCAAAAAAGATAATCGTGATTTTGTGCGTTTAATGGCTCATGATGCGAAGCAACTCACACCCGACAAACTTGGTCGAATCCAACTGCCCGAATATTTGACTCAATTAGCTCAGCTAAAAAAGAATCTTGTTGTTGTTGGTTCCTATGACCATGTTGAAATTTGGGACCAAATAAAATATCACCAATATCTTGAAAAATTAGAGAAAAAAGCGGAAGTGATTGCCGAAAGATTGGAAGATGTCACTAACTAAAGCCTTACACCAACCGGTAATGCTGACCACCACACTAGAGTGGTTGGCAATTAAACCGGGGCAGTGGTACGTCGACGCTACTTTTGGTCGCGGCGGTCACACTCAGGCAATGCTGCAACAAAAAGCGAGAGTGATTGCTTTTGACTTCGATAGTGAAGCAATTAACTATGGCAAAACTCATTTGCAACGGTTTATTCAAACAGGAAAATTAATTCTTATTCGACGCAATTTTGATCAGTTGCAAGAGACCGTGGCTAACTTAGAAAAAAAAGGGATTGTCTCAGCCATTTCGGCCATTTTATTTGATTTTGGCACCAGTGTCGATCAATTAAAATCAAAAGAAAGAGGCTTCAGTTTTGCTCATGAAGCACCATTGGATATGAGAATGGATCAAAAATTGGCCGTCACCGCCGCCGATTTACTCCGTTTTCTGAATGAAAAACAATTACGACAACTTTTTTGGCAGTATGGCGGTGAAAAAAAAGCGCGCGCCATTGCCCATGCCATCAAACAAACAAATCAACCGATTGAGACAACTCAAGCACTGGTTCAATTGGTTCTTAACATCAAGGGTAAACGACACGGCAAGTTACATCCTGCTACGAAAGTATTTCAAGCTTTAAGAATTGCGGTTAATAGTGAACTGGATAATATCATTACTGTTTTACCTCAAGCGATCGAAATTCTGGCCTCAAAAGGTCGTCTCATTGCCATCAGTTTTCATGAAGGCGAAGACAGACTAATCAAGCAAACATTTAAGTCCTGGCAACTAGAAAATTTGGGCAAGATACTGACTAAAAAACCGCTGACTCCGAATGAACAAGAACTTAGTTTTAACCAACGTGCTCGTAGCGCTAAATTGCGCGTATTCGAAAAAATATGACCAAACATTTAAAAACTCAACCCAGAAAAAAATTCGGCCTCACCGGCTACTACTCATTGCTGGCTCTTTTAGTCATCTGGCAATTAGGCCTGACTCTTTACCATATTGGTAACAGTATTGGCTGTCGCGCTCAATTGGCGCAACTCAGTCATCAATATCACCTTCTCAGCCAACAAAAAATGCAGCTCAGTTTAAAAAGCAGTCAAAAAGTGAGTTTGGCCACGGTTGAAAAAAAAGCCGAAAGCGACGGTTTTGTGAAAATTCAACGAGTTGCTCGCATCGGTTTAAAACAACACTTGGCCGCTCTTTGACGTTAATTACCCTTAAATTTCGCCATCGAAATTGTTAGACTAAGGCTATGGTAAAATTTGGTTTATTAAAACACACTTCTCGATCTCAACGAGAAAGACACTCAACGGCGGTGGACCAAGGTAGGTTCCCCTTAATTTTCCTTATCTTTTTGTTTTTATTCTTGGCTGTGATTGTGAGACTGTTTTACTGGCAGGTCATTAAGGCAAAAGAGCTGAGCCAACTGGCAAAAAAACAATACCAGCGTCAACTAATTCAAACTGGTCAAAGAGGAAATATTTATACCGCTGATGGCTATATTCTGGCTACGAATACACCCGCCTTCCGCCTGTTTGCTCAACCAAAATTAATTCCCGCCGCCCAAAAAAAGCCTTTAGCCGAAAAACTGGCAAAAATTTTATTTGCTTTTGATAATAAAGACAATCCTACTCCAAAAACCGATACAGAGAAAAAGGCAACCATTGAGGCACTTAAGAAAAAATTATTGACTAAGTTAGAACAACCAAAAAGTTGGATCAGTCTTTATTTGAATTTGAATGAAGCGACAAAAGAAAAAATCAGTCAACTTCATGTTAAACAGCTTGGATTCGACCAATACAGTAAGCGCATTTATCCTGAAGCGTCAATGGCAGCCCAAATTGTTGGTTTTGTCGGTAAAAATAAAGCCGGAGAGGATACCGGTTATTTCGGGATTGAGGGAGGCATGAATAAAGAACTTGCCGGCCGAAAAATGAAAAAAACTTTCCTCACCGATGCCCTTGGTTTGATCATTTCCAGTTCAGGATTGAATCAACCATCACTTGATGGCCGCGATGTCATTTTAACTATTAGACGTGATTTACAACATATCGCCGAAGTACACCTGGCTGCCGGGATTAAAAAATATGGCGCTGAGAGAGGCGAAATTGTCATTGCTGATCCCCAAACAGGGGCGATTCTAGCCGATGCCGTTTGGCCTAGCTTTGATCCAAATAAATTTTGGCAATTCCCCAGTTCAAGCTATCGCAATCCTTCATTAGTCGACAGCTATGAACCGGGATCGACTTTCAAAACTCTGACCGTTGCCAGCGGACTTGACGCCCAGGTAATTCAACCGAACACACCTTGCACTCGCTGTAGTGGTCCGCGAAAGATCGATAAATACACCATTCGCACATGGAATGATCAATACCATCCGCAAATCAGTGTCACTCAAGCTCTAGCCAAATCGGATAATATTGCGATGATTTTTATCGCTGAAAAATTGGGTACCCAAAGATTAAAAGCTTATCTCCATCGCTTTGCTATCGGTCAAGCATTAAATATCGATCTGCAAGGAGATCATTCGACTCCTTTTCCTAAAAGATGGGGACATGTTGAACTAGCAACAATTTCTTTTGGTCAAGGCATTGTCACCACCAGCCTCCAATTGGTGAGGGCGGTTGCAAGTTTGGCCAATCATGGTGTTTTAATGCAACCGCTAATCGTTTCTCAGGTAAAAGACAAAACTAGCGGAGAAACAATCACCATCCGCCCAAAAAAAATTCGTCAAGTAGTCCAACCAGAAACGGCCGCCAAGATGGTCAAGATGATGATTGAGTCAGCGATGCATGGAGAAGCGCAATGGACTGCATCTAAAGATCATTGGGTCGCTGGTAAAACTGGTACAAGCCAAGTTGCTCAAGGTGGTAAATATGCCAATGATCAAACAATCGCCACCTTCATCGCTTTTGCTCCACCAGACAAACCCCAATTCATTATGTTAGTGAAACTGGTGGCACCCAGATCATCACCTTGGGCGGCAGAAACGGCCGCACCACTCTGGTTTCAAACTGCCAAGGATGTCTATTTAGCTTTGGGTATCCCTCCGGATAGAGAAAACTAATTATTTTCCAAAAATGAGCTTAACTTTTATATAAGCTCGGGGCATGACAAGTGTTTCTATCCTTGATATAATGCGATCAGTTTATGCAATTTTTGATTTATCGGGTCAAGCATTGGTGGCATTTTTTCAAAACTGGTTTATTACAGGCTTTACCTGCCATCATCCATAACCATTTTCCTCAACGACAACTCAAGTTGATTGCGATCACCGGTACCGATGGCAAAACTACCAGTGCCACTCTTCTTTATCATGTGCTAAAGACAGCCGGTTTTCGCGTTGGTTTGGTGACTACTGTTTCCGCTTATATTGGCGATCAACAGGTACCAACCGGCTTTCATGTAACAACGCCGCAACCGAAACAGCTCTACCGCTTTTTAGCCCAAGCCAGAGATAAGGGCATAGACTACATGGTGCTGGAGATCACCTCTCACGGGCATTATCAATTTCGCGATTTTGGTCTGCGATTTAAATTGGCGGGACTGACAAATATCAGTCACGAGCATCTTGATTATCATCTTAATCTAGCCGAATATGCGCGGGTTAAGCTGGCAATTCTTCAATCTGCTCAACAAGTAGTTTTAAATGAAATGGACAGTTATTTTAATCTTTTCAAAAAATCGCTCGGTCGCAAAGTAATCGCAACTTATTCTTCTCGAAGCTATCTGCCTCTTGAAGTAAAGCAGGCAATGGAGCAACGCTTCCCAGAGAAGTTTAATCGTCTCAATGCTCGTTTAGTCTATGAGCTAGCACGTCTGTTGTCAGTCGAAACAGACTTAATTGCTCAAGGTTTTAAAACATTTCCAGTTGTTCCCGGTCGAATGGAGCTAATCACTAATCGGCGCCAGTTGCATGTTTATATTGATTTTGCTCATACACCCAATGGTCTGAAAGCAAGTTTGTCTGCCTTAAAACAAATTATGCGCCAAAAAGGTGACTCACAACGACGACTAATCGCTGTTTTTGGGGCGGCGAGCAAACGCGATCTGACTAAACGTCCCCTGATGGGTAAAATTGCCACTCAATTAGCCGATCTGGTGGTCCTGACTGCTGAAGATCCACGTTACGAAAATGTCTGGTCAATCATTCGTCAAATTAAGTCTGGGGTTACCAGCGGACATGATAAAATCGCTTCCATCGCTGATCGACGAAAAGCAATTTATTTTGCGATCAATCGGTTAGCAGAGAAAGGTGATTACATTGTTATTCTCGGTAAGGGTCATGAAAAAAGTATCAATTATGGGGGACGGGAATACCCTTGGAGTGATCGTCAAGTGGCGGAAGAGGCGTTAGCCCAATATTAATAAGAAACGAACTATTCTTCAAGGTTAGACCAAACGATCAAAGAAATCAAAATCAATGTTAAAAAAATTTAATCGATTTTATTTCGTGGGGGTCACCGGCGTCGGTATGGCTGCCTTAGCCCAAGTGTTAAAAACTATGGGTAAACAAGTTTCCGGTTGGGATGTGGCAAATTGCTTTGTCACTCAAGCTATTTTGGCAAAACAAAAAATTCCCGTCACCGTTTCAGCCAGCGATCAAGCTGAACTACCAGATGAAACAGAAGTGGTTATTTATACCGGTGCTCACAACGGAAAACAAAATCGATTGGTACAAGAAGCAATTAAACGACAATTGCCAATTTATACTCATGCTCAAGCATTGGCTGAGTTATTCAACTCAAAGAAAGGAGTTGCCGTTTGCGGCGTGGGTGGTAAAAGCACTACTTCGGCTATGCTCGCGTTTTTAACTTGGAAACTGAAACAAAAGGCCGCTTTTCAGGTGGGAGTAGGAGAGATCATTGGATTGAACTACACAGGATTTTGGTCTGATGAAGCAGAATTTTTCATTAGTGAAGCAGATGAATACGCCCAAAACCCTTTAGCGGTGAAACAAAAACGAGAAAAACTCATTCCGCGTTTTCACTATCTTCGACCTTATGTGACAATTGTCACCAATTTACAGTTTGATCATCCCGATGTTTATCATGATTTTAATCAAACTCAAGCTGTTTTTTATCAGTTCTTTCAGCAAATCAAGCCTCAGGGATACTTAATCTATAATCAATTTGATCCCCAATTAGTAAAATTAACTGATCAATTAAAACAAATTCGACCGGATATTCAACTGATTGGTTTTGGCCGCGGTGAGACAATCAGCTTGTCTTTACCTGGCGCTCATTTTCGACGAGATGCGGCGGCGGCCGTCGCCGCCAGCGAGATTATTGGTCTACCTCGCGCCAAAGTCCTCAAAACACTGAAGCAATTTCGTTCAACCGGCCGCCGCTTTGAACAAAAAATAAAAGCGAAAAATTTTATTGGTTATGATGACTACGCCCATCACCCGAGTGAGATTAAAGCAACCATCAGCGCTTTGCGCCAAACTTATCCTCATCACCAATTGACGATCGCCTTTCAACCTCACACATTCAGTCGCACTCAAGCATTGCTGAATGAATTTGCTCAAAGTCTTTTAGCGGCGGATCGCATTGTTCTATTGCCGATTTTCACTTCAGCAAGAGAAAAAAAAGGTCAAGTAAAGATTGAAGATTTAGCCCAGAAAATCAATCAATTGGCTAAAGATAAACCGGTTGAAGTGATGACAATTAATCAATTAAGCGATCGTATTGGGTCAATGCAAAAAAGTCACACTCCTCAGGTATTGGCGACTTTAGGCGCAGGCGATATTTACCAAGCTTGGGAAACGACACCGGCTATCAAACTTAAAAATGCTTTTCCTCGATTAGATTTTAAATTTAACGAACCACTCGGCCGACATATCCATCTTGGCATTGGTGGTCCGGCAGAAATTTTTTGGGAAGCAAAGAAACAGACCGAATTAACCAAAGTGATTCAATTTGCCCGAAAAATCAATTTACCTCTTACTATTTTGGGCTGGGGCAGTAATGTTCTCATTGCTGACCAAGGTCTAAAAGGTCTGGTGATTCAGAATCGTGTCAGTCAAATCAGCTTAGTTAATGAAGCAACCAGCAAAAAATTTCTTCATCAGAGAGATGAACTCAAACCATCAACCAGGCAAGATAGTCGTTGGCAAGATTGGCAGAAAGAACGACAGAGATCAAAAGAATCCCAAAATTTAGCCTTAAACAAAGATGTCAAAAGCAAGCCTGTTTACCTGCGTTGCGCCGCCGGCACCGTCTTAGCCTTAGCCATTAATTGGTCAATCGCACATGGTCTACTCGGCTTGCATCATTATATAAAAATCCCCGGTACTATCGGCGGCGCCATCGTCAATAATATTCACGGTGGAGAACATTTAATCAGCGAACTAGTGGCGGCAGTTGAGATTATTGATCAAACAGGCAAGATTAAACTTCTCCAACCGAATCAGTTGGAGTTTGCCTATGATTATTCAAGATTCCACCATCAAGCGGAAATTATTAGTCAAGTGTATCTCAAACTTCACCGTGGTAATCAAAATCAACTTAAATCCGCCCAAGAAAAAATGAAACAAATGTTGCAGGTCAAACAAAAACAAACCTTCAAAAGTTTGGGCTGCGTTTGGCAAAACCTTGATCAAGAAACACAGTTAAAACACAATCTGCCGCATCCATCTGTCGGTTATCTACTTGACAAAGTACTCAATCTAAAAAATTTGGCGGTTAACGGTGCGCGAGTGAGTGAGAAACATGCTGCGTTTATTACTGTGTCGGCCGAAACAAAAGCGGCCGACTATCTCAGTCTAATGAAAAAAATTAAACGTATCACCAACGCGAAATTGGGCATCAAACTAAAACCGGAGATTTTCTTTCTCGGCTTTACTAATAAGACATTAGCGACGATAATGGATTAAATTATGCCAATACTGCATATTAAAGGTGGTGTGCCCCTAGTGGGATCTGTGCGTATCGGTGGAGCCAAGAACGCCTCTTTCAAGCTAATGATTGCCGCTCTTCTTGCTCAGGGAGAGTCGCGCCTGCTCAATTTCTCTCGGATTAGTGATGTAGAGACCGTTGCTCAAATTATTCAGAGTTTGGGAGCAAAAATTAAACGAGCCGGAGAGAGAGCTATCTTTATTTATCCTGATAGCTTGAATAATTTTGCCATTGACGCCGATAAAGGGGGACAAGGTCGTTTTTCCACTATCTTTATTCCGGTTTTACTGCACCGTTTCAAACGAGCCATCGTTCCAGCTCCCGGAGGAGACAAAATTGGCAAACGACCACTCGACCGTCATCTCCAAGGTCTTCGTGCTCTCGGGGCTAAGATTAAGGAGAAAGATGGCCTTTATTTCGTCGAAGCGCCAACAGGTTTAACCGGCACTCATTATCGTTTTGTCAAAAACAGCCATACCGGTACCGAAACTTTGATTCTGGCAGCCGTTTTAGCCCGCGGTACAACTATCTTAGAAAATGCGGCCCTTGAACCGGAAATAGATGACCTGATTACTTATCTGAATCGGATGGGAGCAAAAATTGAACGCCAGCCACAACGCATTATCAAAATTGAAGGCGTCACCCATTTACGTGGTACAATCCATAAAATTATTCCTGATCGGAATGAGGCCGTTTCTTATGCCACCATTGCTTTGGCCACCAAGGGAGATGTGATTATTGAGAACGCTCGCGCCGATCATTTGCAAGCTTTTCTGGCTGCGCTTGATCAAGCCGGCGCCGGTTATGAAATTGCTCCTTATGGCATTCGATTTTATTATCGTCAACCGCTCCAAGCAACTCAAATTAGTACCGCTATTGAACCGGGATTTATGACCGACTGGCAGCCGCTCTGGGGCACATTAATGACCCAAGCTCAAGGTAAAAGCACTATTCACGAAACAGTCATGCTTGATCGTTTCGGTTACGTTGAATCGTTAAAACAAATGGGCGCTAAAATTACTCGTTTCCAACCAAAAATCACTCAACCAAATCAAGTTTACAATTTTAACTTAAGCAACGACCAACCTCAACTAAAACATGCCATTGAAATCAAGGGTCCAACAGAGTTACGCGCCGGCAAGTTTGCGGTAAAGGATCTCCGTCATGGCGCGAGTTTGGTCATGGCGGCCATGCTGGCCAAAGGTGCTTCAACCATCTATAATGTAGACCAGATTGATCGGGGCTATGAGAATCTCGCCGGTCGTCTTTGTTCCATGGGAGCTCAAATCAAGCGCATTAACCTAACTTGAGCAAACCTAGTAATAAAAGTCGTCAACTAATCAAAGATAATCATCTTAGGGAAATCAGAAACAATGAATCGATCACTTATTCTTTTACTTGGCTTACTGATGTTTTCTTTTTTAATCACCAGTGTTCTAATCGTGCCATTCATCAATTTGCTCTATAAGTTCAAATTTCAAAAACTAGACAAAAAAAGTAAAGATGCTTTTGGTTTGTCGACGCCGATTTTCAATCAATTTCACCAAAAAAAAATTGGCATCCCGATTGGTGGCGGTTTTTTAATCGTACTCATAGTCATTAGCTTATTCGCTTTAATCATGCCCCTTTTGCATTCATTTCATGTCGATGTCACCGCTATTTATAAATCAAAGAGCGGAGAAATTGGGGTGATTCTGTTTACCTTTATTTCTTTTGCTTTGCTTGGGTTAGTCGACGACCTCAAGAAATTTTTTACTTTCAAGCATTCGGGTGTTTTTGGTTTGCGCATGCGCCATAAGTTTATTTTAGAATTAATCTTGGCTTTCTTTATCGCTTGTCTACTTTTTTTCCATTTAGGCATTTCCATTCTGCATGTGCCTTTCGTTGGCACCTTTAATCTTGGCTGGTTCTATCTACCCTTTGCCGCTTTTGTCATCGTCGCTTTTGCCAACGCAGTCAATATCACCGACGGTTTGGACGGTCTCGCCGCTGGCACGATGATGATTTCACTTTTTGGGCTTTGGTTATTGTCGAGCTCAATTCTTGACATTCCCTTGTCGGTTTTTATTGCCCTTTGGCTCGGGAGTCTCATTTCTTTCCTTTATTTTAATATTTATCCCGCACGGCTCTTTATGGGTGATGTCGGTTCCTTATCCTTTGGTGCCACCCTAGCGGTGATTGGTCTGCTTCTGGGTAAACCATTAGCGCTCATTGTCATCGGTTTTATCTTTATCATCGAAATCACCAGCGCTTTTCTTCAGTTGCTGAGCAAAAAATTCAGGAAAAAACGGATTCTTCCGGCGGCTCCATTTCACTTGACTTTACAGTATCTTGGCTGGGCAGAACCAAAAATCGTTCAACGCGCTTGGCTGACCCAAATTATGTTTACTATCCTTGGTGTCTGGCTCGCCGTCCTTTAGTTAACTGTCATGAAATTGAAACAACCAACCACTCTTTGGCCCAGTCTGTTTCTAATTTCACTCAGCCTATTAACGCTCATCGGCGTTTTGTTTGTCTTTGAAGCTTCTTTGGTAGAAAGTTTGACTACCTTTAATAATCAATATTACATTATCACACAACATCTTTTAGGTCTTGGTTTGGGTCTGGGTCTATTTTTGCTCGTAAGCCGCTTACCAACAAAACTTTGGTTAAAATTCGCTACACCAGTCTACCTGTTTAGTCTCATTCTGCTCCTGGCTACATTCATTCCCGGCATTGGTCTAAAACTCAATGGGGCTCATCGCTGGATTAATTTGAGATTTGTTCGTTTTCAACCGGTGGAAGCAATCAAGTTCAGTTTAATTTTATTTTTAACTGATCAATTGGCCGGTTTGAAAAATGAAAAAACAAGACTGATTAAGTTCGTTGTTTTTTTTAGTCTGCCGGCATTAATCATTCTCCTTCAGCCTGATTTAGGTTCGTTACTTTTGGTTGGATTTATTGCGGTTTTAGTTTATTTTCTCGTTGGAGGTTCAATTAAAAGTTTGATGATTTTAAGCGTCGCTGCTTTGCCACTTGTCATCGCTGCCATTGTTTTCGCTCCTTATAGATTACAGCGCCTGACCACTTTTCTTCATCCCAATCAAGATATTTTGGGCTCTAGTTTTCATATTCGTCAAATTAGTTTGGCACTTGGGCGCGGCGGTCTGTTCGGTCAGGGAGTGGGCAATTCAAGGCAAAAATATGCTTATATTCCTGAAGCCGCCACCGACTCAATTTTTGCTATCGTTGCTGAAGAAGTTGGGTTTACCGGTTCACTTTTCATCTTGACGCTTTATCTGATTTTTTTTGTTAGTGGCCTTAAAATTATCCAAGATGCGCATCAACCTCCAAAAGCCAAACTCATTGGTCAAGGTTTTTTAATCGCCATCATGGCTCAAGTTTTCTTCAACTTGGGCGCTGTCGTTGGACTTATTCCTTTAACCGGCATGCCTTTGCCATTTTTCTCTTATGGTCGCTCATCGCAGATTATGATATGGTTAGCGGCAGCTTATATTTTTAGTTTAACAAGAACAAAAGCGAAATATTTAAAGGCAAAATGAAAAAAATTCTTATTTCTGGGGGTCATCTCACTCCGGCCTTGGCGTTGATTGATTATTTGGCAAAGAAAGAGCCGGAAATTAAAATTATTTTTGCTGGTCGAGTCTACGCCCAAGTAAATAATCGTCAACCGGCGCACGAATATCAACTGATTAAACAGAGAGATAACGCCCTCTTCGAACCATTCAACTCGGGCAAATGGGGCAATGGCCATCTTTTGTATAGACTGCAACAAATTGGTTTATTTTTCATCAGCCTCCCTCACGCCTTATCGCTCATGTGGCACCATAAGCCAAAGTTATTTATCTCTTTTGGTGGTTATCTCGCTGTTCCTTTAAGTCTGGTGGCTAAACTTTTGGGAATACCGATCATCACCCATGAACAAACTCATACTGCTGGTTTGGCCAACCAGCTGATTGCTCATTTAGCTAATCGTGTCGCCATTTCTTATCTGGAAACAAGAAAATTTTTCCCTCCGCAAAAAACGGTTTTAACCGGTAATTTGATTAGGGAAAAAATTATGACCCAAGCAAAACCGCCGCGTTGGTTTCGTCTCAAACAAACACAACCAATCCTTTATATTACTGGTGGTAGTCAAGGATCAGAGATTATTAATGGCACTAGCGGTCAAATCATCCAACCCCTTCTGAAAGACTGGATTGTCATTCATCAGTGTGGTAGTAAATCGAAGATGCGTAATTATCATCATGAGTTAACACAGATCAAACAACAGTTAAACCCAAAAATGGCCAGCCATTACTTAATCAGAGAATGGTTGAATGAAACTGAGTTAGCTTGGGTTTACCAACAGGCTCAACTCGTCGTTGGCCGAGCGGGCGCTAATACGGTGGCAGAGATTAGTCTTTACCAGATTCCCTCGATCCTCATTCCTCTTAAGATCTCTCGGGGCGATGAGCAAACAAAAAATGCCCAACAATTGGCCCAAATCGGAGCAAGTTTCATCATCGATCAGACTGACTTATCGCCGCAATTACTTTTAGAAAAAATTCGTTTTGCTCAAGCAAACCTAATTCAGATGCGGGCTGCTTTCAAAAAATTACCACCATTGAATGACGGTTTAAAAGCATTTGTTCAATTGATAAATGTTTTTCTTTCTCCTCATGTCACAAAAAAATAAAATTTTAGTTACTATTTTGTTGTTTTTTGTTGTTTTAGTGGTGAGCGATTATTTTACTCGAATTACAGCAGTGGATTGTCAAATTATCGATCAAGAACAGCAACAGGCTTGCCCAGAGCAATTAACGGCAGCACTAAAGGAAACACTCCTCCACCAACCACTTCTGTATCAACCGTTAAAACAAAAAATATCGACAGCCAAAACAATTTTTGGTCATTATTTGATTCTCAAATTGCGGAAAAAATGGCCTAATCAACTGCAATTGATTCTTCAGAAAGACAGATTAGTTTACCAAGTCGATAATCAGCAAAAAATATTTAGTCTCACTCGTTCAGGGGTAATTGATCGCGTCGCTAAAACCGATCCTCAGCTACCGCAAATTAAGACTGACTTGGTTCACCTCCAATCGAGTCAGTTAATTGATGACGCACTCCATCAAAAAATCCTGCGTTTAATTCAATTCGCCCAATCAAAAAATATGCGTTTAGTAAGCGTTGATCTCGATCAAGGGAGAGTGAAGGCAAAAGTTCTCTTTCAACCGCGAACAATTGTTTTGATGAATTTCAATCAAAAATTACCTTTGAGGGAGTTGGCTCTCATTCTCCAGGCAAATCAATATCAGACCCAATTACGATCGGGAGCAATCATTGACCTTAGATTTAGATTACCAATACTACGCAAACATGAATAAATTTGTTATGCTAACATATAAGTTATGGCAAATCAAAAAGTTATTGCTGCCATCGATATTGGCACAGATAAGTGCGCCACGGTTATTGGCGTTGTCGACGGATCAACAAATAAACCGAGGATTGTCGGCGTGGCCGCAACCCCATCGAGCGGCGTGAAAAGAAGTCAGATTGTCGATCTTGAGCAAGTGATTGCGAGCATGACTCGCAGTCTTGACGCAGCGGAACGTATGGCCGGCTTAGAGATTAAAACCGCTTTCTTATCAACCTCTGGCAGTCATATTAAATCACAAAACTCTAAAGGTGTTGTCGCAGTCGCCTCACCTAATCAAGAAATCGCGGCTGATGATGTTAATCGCGTCATTGAGGCCGCTCGCGCTGTTTCGCTACCATCTGACCGAGAAATTATTCACGCTATTCCCAAGAGTTTTAAAATTGATTCTCAAGAGGGGATTAAGGATCCTGTCGGCATGACCGGTGTCAGACTGGAGACAGAAACTCATATTATCACTGGCTTGACCACGGCTTTAAAAAATATGGAGAAGTGTGTTTACGACTTGGGTGTAGAGGCGGAAGGTTTCATTTTTTCTGGCCTGGCTGCCAGTGAAATCATCCTCTCAGAAACAGAAAAAGAATTGGGCGTGGTAGCGGTCGACCTAGGAGCGGGATCAACTTCAATTGCTGTCTGGGTTGACGGTGCTTTAGAGTTTTCCACTTCATTGCCGATCGGCGCAAGACACATTACCCAAGATATCGCCCTGGGCTGTCGTTTAAGTCTCAATCAAGCAGAAAAATTAAAGGTCTATCTATCTCAACATCAGAAAGAAATACCCCATGCTTTAAAGGCAAATCCGGGAGAAACTAAAGCTGAGTTGGCCAAAAGAAGGCGAAAAGTGGATGAAATCAATCTGTTAGAGTTAAATATTAGTGACGAACGTGAAGTGTTGTCAAAAAAGAAAGTAGTCGAAGGCATTATTTATCCTCGTTTAAAAGAAATTATGGCTTTTATCGGTGAAAGCTTGGAAAAACATGGACTTTTCAATCAAGTACCAGCTGGTTTGGTATTTACTGGCGGCGGTGCCCAGACTATTGGTTTGACACATATGGCAAAACAGGTACTTGGCTTACCGGCAAGGATTGGTCAGTTAAAACCGACCGATGGCCTGACAAATGATATTTATGATCCCTCTTTGGCTGTTGCCATCGGTTTAATTCATTATGGCTTTAAACATGGTGGTGGTAGCGAGCAATCTGGTTTTAATTTCGGCAAATTAACTAGCTGGATTAGTCTCTCATCAATCAAAAACAAACTTGAGCGCTTACTCGCCTTGATTGTTACAAAAGGACGCTAGTTTGTTCATTGATTATTTGTGAATAAATGATAGACTTTGCATTATATAAATCGAGCTAAAAACTAATATTCTTATGGCACTGGTTAAACCAACGAACACTACATTCGCAAAAATTAAAGTCATCGGTGTCGGTGGTGGCGGTGGTAACGCTATCAATTCCATGATTGACTCTAATCAGATTAAGGGTGTTGAGTTCATTGCTCTCAATACCGACGCTCAGGCGTTATTGACCTCAAAGGCAGAAACCAAACTTCAGATTGGCAGCAATCACACAAAAGGACTTGGCTCCGGTGCCGATCCTGATATCGGTAAAGAAGCAGCGGAAGAATCCTACGATAAAATTAAGGACTTGCTTTTCGATACCGATATGGTTTTCATCACCGCCGGTATGGGTGGTGGTACCGGTACGGGTGCTTCACCCATTATTGCTGAAATAGCGAAAGAAAGCGGTGCTCTAACAGTCGCCGTCGTCACCAAACCATTCCATTTCGAAGGGCGCAAACGGATGGATGCCGCCGAAAGTGGCATCGAAGAAATGCGAGACAAAGTGGATACGTTGATTGTCATTCCTAATCAACGTTTAATGGAAGTCGTTGATAAAAAAATGACACTCTTAAATGCTTTCAAGTTGGCGGATAATGTTTTAGGTCAAGGCGTAAAAGGCATCTCTGATCTTATTACTGTTCCGGGACTGATCAATGTTGATTTTGCTGATGTGAAAACGATTATGGTTGATTCCGGTTCAGCTTTGATGGGTATTGGTGAAGCAAGTGGAGAAAATCGCGCCGCGACAGCGGCCCGAATGGCCGTGGCCTCACCTTTGTTGGAGGTATCAATCGATGGTGCTCAAGGCATTCTCTACAACATTATTGGCGGGCCAGACATGACAATGAATGAAGTCGCCGAGGCATCAACAATCATTGCCAATGCCGCTGCCAGTGATGCCAATATTATTTTTGGCGCCACAATCGATGAATCAATGGGAGAGAAGCTAAAAATTTCCGTTATCGCTACTGGCTTTGATGGCATGACCTATAAATTCGGTCGAAAAAATATGTTTGGGGCCTATTCAAAAAAAGCCGCAGAGAAAGAAAAAATAGATGATACCAGTGTTACCGGTGGTCCGGCCTTAATTAATCAAACACCGGCTGGCTTTACTCAACCAGTGACGAACGGAGCAGAACAAGTTGAAACTGAAGTGGGGCATCAAAAAACAGATCGGATCGAAAATATCGATGAGCTAGATGAAGAAGAGTTCGAAATTCCCGCCTTCATGAGACAAAAATAAAAATCATGATTGATGCTGACCTACGAGATTTTTACCAAAAGATCCAAACCAAATTGAAGAGGCAACCTAATTTTAATGTTTTTCGGGCTCTATTTTTATCCACACCGGATAAACAACAATAATTCAGACGTTTGCTGGAACAAACTTATCCTCTCTTGATCGTTCATGATCGTCCTGGAGGAATAGAAAAAATAGCTGACGGATTTTCAACTCACAAATGATTCGACTTGATATATAATAGCTGCGTTATGCCAAAAACAGATTTGCAATTAAAAGATATTCCACCGCATCCGAATTTGCCAAAACTAGAGGAAGAGGTGCTTAAATTCTGGGACGAAACAAATGCTTTCCAGAAATCAATCGCTTTGAGAAGTAAAAAAAACCGTTATGTTTTTTATGACGGGCCACCTTTTGCTACCGGCCTGCCTCATTATGGTCACATTGTCGCCAGCACAATCAAGGATATTATTCCGCGTTATTTTACAATGAAGGGCAAACGCGTGGAGAGAAAATGGGGCTGGGACTGCCACGGTTTACCAATCGAAAATATCGCGGAAAAAGAACTGAAAATTAAACGAAAGAAAGACATTGAAACTTTAGGTGTGGCAAAATTCAACGAAGTTTGTCGTTCCAAAGTGCTTAGCTACGTCGCTGATTGGAAGAAGATCATTAAACGATTGGGGCGTTGGGTAGACATGGAACATGATTATAAGACGATGGATTTGACCTTCATGGAATCAGTCTGGTGGGTCTTTAAGCAGCTTTACGATCAAGGTTTAATTTACGAAGACTACCGCTCAATGCATATCTGCCCTCGCTGCGAAACGACCCTTTCACAATCGGAAGTGACCGAGGGCTATAAAGAAATTACTGATATTTCCGTCATTACCAAATTTAAGCTCTTGCAACCGAAACAAATTTTGGGTGCTAAAATAAAATCGAGAACAGTTTACGCTCTCGCTTGGACAACGACACCCTGGACTTTGCCGGGAAATGTTTTGTTGGCTGTTAATCCCAAACTTACCTATGTCATTTTTTCCGATCATGAATCAAAAAGTCTTTACCTTGCTGCCCAGGCAAGAGTCAAAGAAGTGATGGGTGATGAGCCAATCAAAATCATCACTAAAATTAAAGGTGAAGACTTGTTGGGCCTAAAATATGAGCCGCTTTTCCCCTATTTCAAAGAAACGAAACGGGCTTTCCAAATTGTTTCGGCAGACTTTGTCTCTGCTGAAGATGGCACCGGCATCGTTCATGTTGCTCCTGCTTTTGGCGAGGACGATTTTAATCTGGGAAAACAAGTCGGTGTCCCACTTATTCATCATGTTGACGCTGAAGGAAAATTCATCGCCGCTGTGACTGATTTTGCCGGCATGAAGGTGAAACCGAAAGAAGATCCGACTAAAGCTGATGTCGAAATTATCAAATGGCTCGCAAAAAATAACAAACTCTTTGCCAAGAAAAAAATCAAACATAGTTACCCTCATTGTTGGCGCTGTGATACGCCACTGTTGAACTATGCCACCAGTAGTTACTTTGTCAGAGTTACCGCTCTAAAAGAACGGATGCTTACTTTAGCCAAAAAAATCAACTGGATGCCGCCTCACATCAAAAAAGGCCGCTGGCATAACTGGCTCAAAGGCGCTAAAGATTGGTCTATTAGCCGGCAACGCTACTGGGCAAGTGTCATTCCAATTTGGAAATGTGATCAATGCGGTCAAGAAAAAGTTTTCGGCTCAATTGCAGAAATCGAAAAGAAACTTGGTTCGTTTCTTGTCATGCGCCATGGAGAGGCGGAAAATAATATCAAGGAGATTTTATCCAGCAAACTCAATGATGGTATGCCTTTGACAAAAAAAGGGGAGACAATCGTCAAAAAATCGGCCCAGAAACTGATAAAGGAGAAAATTGATTTAATCATTTCATCTGATTTGGAAAGAGCGAAACAGACCAGTGAAATTGTTGCTCAAGCGACCGGGGCTAAAATCATTTACGATGCGCGTCTGCGAGAAATTGATGCGGGCGACTATGATGGATCAAATTACGCCCAAATAGCTGAATTTCTGAAATCTTGGGGTCAGGCAGACAAAAATGTTCATTTCCCCAATGGAGAGAGTTGGCAAACCATTCAAGCTCGGATTAAAAGTTTCTACAATGATTTGTTTACTCAATACAAAGATCGGCATGTCTTGGTTGTTTCTCATGGTGACGTGCTTGTTGCCCTCCAAGCTCTGATAAGTCACAAAGACTTTTACGCTACCGTCAGAGAAATACACTCTTCAGAGGGAGAATATATTGAAAAAGGTAGGCCGATGAAACTAAAATATAAATTGATCGATCTCCACAAACATGTGGTTGACACCATCACCTTCGCTTGTGATCAATGTAACGGCACGATGCATCGTGTTCCCGATGTGCTTGATACTTGGTTTGATTCTGGCTCAATGCCTTATGGTCAAGTACATTATCCCTTTGAGAATAAGGCCCAATTTGAAGCAAACTTTCCCGCTGAGTTTATTGCGGAAGGTATCGATCAGACGCGGGCTTGGTTTTACTATCTCCACGCGATTGCTACCGGCATTAAGGATAGTAATGCGTTTCAAAATGTAATTGTGAACGGCATCGTTTTAGCGGAAGACGGTAAAAAAATGAGTAAACGTCTGAAAAATTATCCCGATCCAAGTAAATTACTTGAACAATACGGCGGTGATAGTTTGCGCCTTTATTTGGCCAGCTCACCGGTGATGAAGGCGGAAAACCTTAATTTTAGCGAGAAAGGTGTCGCGCAAGTTAGGCGGAAGGTATTTTTAATCCTTTGGAACATGTTCTCTTTTCACAAACTTTATCATCAACTTGGGTCAATGAACTTGGTTGAATTTGAAAAGTTTGAACCAACCTCAAACAATATTCTTGATCAATGGGTTATCTCTTTGACTCACTCAACTTTGAAACAAGTGACCGATCATCTTGATCATTATGATTTAGTGAAATCAAGTCGCGTGATCATCGAGTTTGTTAATCATTTGTCGACGTGGTATTTGAGACGTTCGCGCGACCGTTTGAGAGAAAAACAAGAGGCTCAGGCTACTTTCCGTTACGTCCTCGCTCTTACCTGTCAAATGTTGGCCCCATTTGCACCCTTTATGAGTGAGCTCATTTTTAACAATTTGATTGATTTGCCAAAAGATAAACCGAGTATACATCATACCAATTGGCCCAAGGTGAAGGTGAAATTGATCAATGCCAAATTAGAATCAGTCATGATAGAAATTCGTAAAGTGGCGGAAAAAACTCACGCTCTGAGAAAAGCTCATCAGGTGAAAGTAAAACAGCCTTTAGCAAAATTAACAGTCATTTCCACTTTAAAACAACCAAGCGATCGCCTCTTGAAAGTGCTCGCTGAGGAAGTGAATGTCAAGACGATCGATTGGCAAAAAGGCGATTTACTTGAAGTGAAGTTAGATTTTAATCTCACTCCAAAATTAAAAGCGGAAGGGGAGGCGAGAGAATTAATTCGCGAGATTCAGAAATTAAGAAAAAAATCAAATTTAAAACCGGAAGACCGGGCTCATTTCAGGGTGAGGCAAATTCCTCAAGGATGGCAACAGCAGATTGAGACACAGACACATAGTCAGATTGAGCTTGGTGATCAACTGCAGCTGCTCAACTCATGAAGAGAATCGTTATTCCCACTATTTTGGTTACCTTAGATCTCATCAGTCTATTGATCATTCATCATTTAGACTCGGCTTTATTTGCTAAACAATTAAGTTTTGTGTTGATTAGCTTAACTCTCTTTTATCTTGTCAGTAAGATCAAACCAACGATGTTTTTTCAGCATAGTTTCTGGCTTTACTTAGCCCTCAATTTGCTTCTTCTCTTCACGCTTTTTTTCGGTCACGGTCGCGGCACTCATCGCTGGCTTAGTGTCGCTGGCTTAACACTTCAAGCGTCCCAATTAGCCATTCCCTTGCTTGGGCTATTTCTGGCGGCATTAATTCATCACTTCACACCGATCAATTTTAAAAGTTTAATACTTATTTTGGTGACGATCGCTTTGCCTGCCGGCTTGATTTTCTTAGAACCTGATCTAGGAACGAGCCTACTATTTCTTTTCCCGGCACTGTTGCTTATTTTCGTTGCCGGGGTAAAATCAAGTTATCTTTTTAGCCTTGGTTCTATTGTTATAGTTTTGGCATTGTTGACCTTTCCAATTTTACTCAAACCATATCAAAGAAGTCGCATTCTCAGTTTTATAAAAACAGACTCGAATGTAACTCGATCGATCAGTCCGTCAGACTACAACCGCAATCAAGCATTGATCGCCATTGGCTCTGCCGGTCTTTGGGGTAAAGGTTTGGGTAAGGGCACCCAATCTCAACTCAGGTTTTTACCGGAAAAACAAACTGATTTCATTTTTGCCAGTTTAACCGAAGAGGGCGGCTTTGCCCTTGCCCTGATGATTATTATTCTCTATGTTTTCTTAATCATCTTCTTATTAAAACAAGTAAGGTTGTCAGCTTCACCAGCCAATTTATTTATTTTCTTTGTTACCAGTTTGTTTGCCTGGCAAATTATCATTAACCTGGGAGGTAATCTCGGCTTAATGCCGATCACCGGCCTCACTTTGCCATTCATTTCCTATGGGGGAAGTTCGATGATTAGTTTGGCTTTAAGTTTCGCTCTCGTCCAAGCGTTGATTAACGAAACTAAACCTAAATCAAAAGCGATAATTTAAAATTGTTAATCTTGTGTTATACTACTTATCTATGTCATTCGCAATTATTCAACTTCAAGGCAAGCAATACCAAATAAGCGAAGGTGATGAACTGGTCGTTGATCATTTGGAAACTCCGGTAGGTGACAGCTTGTCTATCAGTGATGTCCTGCTTGTTAATCAAGCTAAAACAGTAAAAATCGGCACACCATTAGTAAAAAACGCTCAAGTAAAATTGACCGTTTTAGAACAAGGTAAAGGCGAAAAAATTCGTGTTGTCAAATATAAAGCAAAATCAAGATACCGTAAAGTAAGAGGGCACAGACAACATTTGACAAAGTTAAAAGTCGTCAAGATTAGTGCTTGAATTAGTTTCGACCATCAAGCTCACATTTCAACTGATTGAGGGTTTAAGCTTTTAAACTAAACTAGCTCGCTGATCTTTTTGCAATCGCAAAAGAATAACTCGAATATGCATCGTTCTCAACCACTACCAACTTCATTGCTGTTTTTACTTGGTAATACACCACGTCTTTCCCTGGCTGAAGTTCGAGCAACGATCGATCCTCAGGCAGAGTTAATTAATGCGCAAGTGGCTCAGGCCAAAACAAATCAATCAGCACAAACCCTAATCGACCGTCTTGGGGGAACCATAAAAATTTTTCAGCCGATTGATCGTTTTAATGTCACCACTGGAACCAAAACTCTGACTGATTATTTGACACAGAAATTGGCCCAAATAGCACAACAACAAACCACAAAGTTAAGCTTTTATATTGCACAAATCGGTCAAGAGCATCGAGAACGAATTGATCTCAATCGCATCAAACAAAATCTAAAAACATTAAATCTAAAAGCGCGTTTTTCTCCTGGAAAACGGAATGGGCTGTCCGCCGCTAATTTACTCCATCAAAAAACCGTGGAATTAAATTTAATTTATACTGATGAATCAATTATTTTGGCAAAAACCGTCGCTGTTCAGAATATTGACCTCTGGACGGTGCGGGACCGTTATCGACCTTACACCCAACGTCAAAAAGGCATGTTACCACTTAAAGTCGCCCGAATGATGGTAAATCTCGCTATCCGTCAAGATGAACTGCAGAAAAAATCTTTACTCGATCCTTTTTCCGGTTCCGCCGGCGTTTTGATGGAGGCAGCTACGGTCGGAGTTAAAAATTTAATGGCGGCAGATAATGATCAGCAAGCAGTAAAAGGAAGTCGCTTGAATCTTAATTGGTTGCGAGAAAAATTTCATCTTCCGATTGAATATGAGGTCTATCATCAAGACGCCACTCAATTACAATTGACAAAAAAAATTGATTATTTAGTGACAGAACCTTTTCTCGGTCGGCAGACACCCAACCCAAAAAAAATTGAAAATATCGCTCTCGGTTTAGAAAAACTTTATTGGGGTAGTTTCAGACACTGGACAAATTTATTACAACCAGATGCTCGAGTCGTCATTATTTTCCCTTATTGGCCGATGCAACCAAAAGCAAACTTTAAAAA
>WFRK01000006.1 GCA_015486535.1 Candidatus Microgenomates bacterium
ATCCACACCAATCAAGTGTCACTTTACTTGCTTTAGCTGTCGCCGGCTCATTTCTGGCACTATTGATTTACAATTGGTATCCACAAAAAATGATGCCCGGTTATGGCGCCGGTTCATTGGCAGGTTACTTTTTAGCCGTTTTGGCTATTTTATCGGGTGCAAAATTGGCAACAACCTTAATGGTTTTGGCCATTCCCACTGCCGATGCCATTTTTACCATTCTCAGAAGAATTTTGGCCGGTAAAGCACCTTATTGGGGGGACCGAGGTCATCTGCATCATAAATTGCTCGATGTTCTCGGCTGGAGTCAACCACAAGTAGCAATATTTTATTGGATCACCAGCTTTATTTTTGGGCTTGTTTCTTTGAAATTGAACAGTTTTGCTAAACTGATCATGTTGCTGATTATCTTCATTGCCGTTTTCAGCTTTTTAATTTGGGCAAAACTTGCTAAAATGAATGGAAGAAAAGTTAACTTGAGATCACATATATGAGCAAAAGAAAGCCTCGGTCCATTATTTATGGTCTAATTAAAACCATGAGACCGCGCCAGTGGGTAAAGAATTTGGCTCTTTACGCCCCATTGCTTTTTTCCGGTTTTCTTTTTTATAAACCGGCACATGCAGCAAGTTATTTTCTTCAGGTCACGGCCGCTTTCTTCGTTTTTTCTCTCTTGACTTCATCTATTTACATTATCAATGACATCATTGATGTCGAGGCAGATCGGCATCATCCATTTAAAAGATTTCGGCCGATTGCGGCGGGTATTCTCCCAGTACCAGTGGCAGTTCTGGCAGCAGTTTCGATCCTTTTTTTCGTATTCATTAGCAGTCTTTTCTTTCCTGTATTTTTTGGAGTGTTGGTATTAACCTATTTTCTACTGCAAATTGCTTACGTTAATTATTTCAAACACATAGCCATTCTTGATATTGTTTCGATTGCCACCGGTTTTTTGATTCGGATCTATGCCGGTTCGGCTGTCGTTAATCTTCATATGAGCGTTTGGTTCCTTTTAACTGTTCTTTCCGCTGCTTTATTTATCGCCGTTGCTAAACGTCAAAGTGAAATGACTCTGTTGTCAACGATGCCAAAATCAGCCACTGGTTTAACACGAAAAACTTTAACTCGTTATAGTCAAAGACTGTTGGATCAATATACAGCTATGTTTGCGACCGCTACTTGGCTTACTTATGCCTTATTCACTTTCCAAAATCAAGTTTCTGCCTCTCAACTATCAGCCAGTATCTATCTTAATTTCCCCCGAAGTTTTCAAACACAAAAGTTGTTGATGCTGTCCGTTCCTTTTGTGATCCTGGCCGTTATGCGTTATCTTCAACTGGTTTATGAAAATAATCGCGGAGAAGCACCCGATAAAATTTTATTCACAGACAAACCGTTATTGGTTACTGTCGCTTTGTTTGGCTTGACTGTATTTAGTGTCATTTATCTTTTCTAGTATTATGTTTAGTGATTTGATGACGATTCTGACTGCTTGGTTGTTTTTGTCTGTATTTGCTTATATTGGTTTCCCATTTATTTATCGTTTGGTGGGTGATGCCCTACCGGATCGAGGTTGGGCCTTCGCCCGCACAGTGGGCTGGCTCATGGTTGGTGTCATTGTTTGGTTTTTAGCCTATGCTCAAATACCACTAAACACTCAAGCTGGTGTCTGGCTTGTTGTGGTTGTGTTGTTATTTCTCGCAAACAATTTGATACGACAGCAATGGCATCAATTGACTATGAGCCTAAAATCAGCAAAAAAAATTATTCTCATCGAAGAGGCGCTTTTTTTAGGTGGTTTAGTTTTTCTCAGTTTAATGCGTGGTTTTAACCCAAACATTAACAGTTTGGAAAAATTTATGGATGCCGGACTAATGGTCTCATATCAACACTCGGCCACTCTACCAATTCAAGATATGTGGCTGGCGGGTTATCACTTCAATTACTACACTTTTGGACATTTTCTTGGGTCAATCATGATGTTTGTCACAAACTTAAAAATTGCCGTCGGTTATAATCTTGCCCTTGGTTTCATCTTAGGCTTAATGCTGATTCAAAGTTTCTCACTGACAATGGCATTGGTCAATCTCACTAAAAAAGCCAGTCAAAAAACTTTAATTATCAGTGGTCTCGTTGGTGCGTTTTTAGTTAATTTTGGGAGTAATACCCACCTAATTTACTATTATTTAAGTCATCATTTTAATTTTAAAGGTTACTGGTATCCTAATGCTACCCGCTTTATTTATCACACCATCCACGAATTCCCTACTTATAGCTACATCGTCAGTGATTTGCACGCTCACGTCTGGAGCATGGTGTTGGTCAGTCTCACTCTGCTGATCACTTACTTCTGGTTTATCACTTTAATTAAACCGGGCAAAAGATTGATGCCAAGAGAAACCAATTTTTTAGTTTGGGCGGGTCTAATGGGGGCAATGCTCGGTCTTTTAGCTTCAACCAGCACTTGGGACCTATTGGTTTATGGCTTGTTTATCATTGTCATAAGTCTATTACTACTTTTCGCTAGCCGATTAAAATTATTCGTCCGATTAATCCAGTCCGGCCTCGTGGCTGGAGCTACTGCACTGGCTTTATCTAGTCCTTGGTGGCTCAATTTTCAATCAATTTCACAAGGACCGCGCTGGGTTCAGCGTCACTCAAGTCTAAAGAAATGGCTCATCTTATGGACCGGTCATGTCAGTGTGACGCTCTTGGCATTCTTTGTCAGTCTGAAAATTTATTGGCAAAAAAGAAAACTAAAACCTCTCTCGCCTTATCTTTTTGTTATTGCCATGGTGTTGACGGCTTGGTTATTACTGATTCTACCGGAAATCTTCTATATGAAGGATATTTATCCCGGTTATCCGCGAGCCAATACGATGTTTAAATTAGTTTTTCAGGCGCAAATTTTAATGAATATAACTATTGCCTGGTTCCTCGGTTGGAATTTGAGTCAGCCAAAAATCAAAAAGATCAAACGGCAAGTGGCTGTCATTTTGGTGATTGTTTTTACCATCGCTACCGGCATCTATCCTTATTTTGGTTATCGAGATTTTTATGATCATTTGAAACATTATCAAACACTCGATGGTCTTACCTGGCTTGAAAAAAAACATCCAACTGATTACGCGGCAATCCAATGGCTAACGAGATATGTCCCCGGTCAGCCGGTCGTACTTGAAGCGGTGGGCGATTCTTATACTACTTTTGCTCGGGTTTCCACTTTTTCTGGCAAACCAACACCCTTGGGTTGGCGCGTCCATGAGTGGCTTTGGCGCGGTAGTTATGATTTACCTGGTAAGCGCGATCGTGAGGTGAGAGAAATTTATGAGCACCCCTTATCACTTCAAAGCCGACAGAATTTAGCTAAATTTAAAGTGCGCTATATTTTTGTCGGTGATAAAGAACGCGAGGCCTATCCCAAAATTGATGAAACAGATTTGAAATCACTGGGACAGATTGTTTTCACTGCGGGCAATACTTATATTATCAAAATTAATCAATCTCCCGAATCAACGACTCAATCTTCTTTCAACGGGAACTAACCAAAAAAGCAAATCAACAATCTGATTGAGTATTAGTCGGCAGTTTAACATATAATGACTTTATGCAGCGTTCTACCAAGAAATCGTTGAATTTTCATCAATTAACGAAACGTTTTTTTGGACCAGTCGCGTTACTCATTGTTGGCTTCGGTTTTATTTTGCGTTTGCATCATTTTACGCAACCAACTCATTATATTTTCGATGAAGACTATCATGCCTTTACTGCTTGGCAGGAAATTCAGCATCCGGGGATTATGTTCCAGTGGTGGCATTCTCCCTATCCCCAAAACGTCAACCAATTTACTTACCGCCAACCAGCGATTGAGTGGCTTCACCCACCATTAACGAAATATCTTTGGATTTTAAGCATTAAATTATCGGGTAATAATAGTTTTGCTTGGCGTCTTCCAAGTGTTATTTTCGGCAGCTTCAATATTGTTTTAGTTATTTGGTTAACATTTTTATTAACCAAACAACGAGAACTTGGTCTTTTCGCTGGCTTATTAATGGCTGGGGAACCGCTTGAGATCGCTCAGTCACAAATTGCCATGAATGATGTTTTCCTCACCAGCTGGATTTTACTAGCAACAATCTTTTATTCATTGGCATTCAGGTTGATGCCGCTAACCACAAACCGCGTGAAAAAATACCCAAGGAAACAGCAACGAAAGGAGATGATATTTTTAGTGACGGCGGCAAGTTTCCTGGGATTGGCAACGGCCACTAAGTGGACCGGGTTTTGGTTGCTACCAATATTTTTTGTTCACTTTTTATTTGTCCGTATGAGACAACTGCAAACGGAAAAGAAAGTCGTCAAAAAAATCAAGCGGCTGATTTTGAGCAGTCTCACCTCATTTGGCCTATTTCTATTGATTCCCGGACTAATTTATTTTTTATCCTATACACCAATGTTTATTCACGGCCAATCTCTGGGTGATTTTGTTAAATTACATCAAGAAATTTTCCATTACCAAACCACTGTTCGATTCAATCATCCCAACCAAAGCCAACCTTGGCAGTGGGCTATCGGGCAAAAGCCGGTTTACTATGCGCTCAAAAGCAAGGGTGATTCTGTCAACCGTGTCGCTCAAGTCAATCCAATCTTGGCGCTTATCTTAACCGGTGGTTTATTTGTCAGTTTGGGGATAATTATCAAGACTATCTACTCCCAGTTTCGAACTCCGAACTCCAAACTAAGTATTCCTAGTTCTTCATTCCCAACTCCTGGTTCCTTTTCACTTTTCACTTTTAACCTTTCACTCAGCGTTATGTTCTGGCTGCCTTGGTTTTTTATCCATCGACCAAAGTTTATCTATTATTTCACGCCGATCATACCACTTTTGATTATCAATTTACTCTTTCTTGTCAGCCTTTTTTACTCAACAAAACGCTAAGGTGTCGTCCATTGTTATACTTTTTTGATATATTTTGAGATATATTGACAAAGTAACGAATATAAAATACAATTAGAAGCATATGAAAGGAAATGTATGACAAAAGAAAAAGAAAAAGGGAAAGAAAAAAGGCAAGAATCAAACCGAGGATTGCGGCGAATAATTGCAAATACATTCAGGACAACAGGAAGTAGAGAACGTACCAATGCCGAACCTGTTAATGGAATGTCGCTGACTGACCAAATGGATGAAGCTGAAAGACGTTTCACCCTGTTAAGATCCGAGGAAGACGTAAAAAGTTATATTGCGTTGCTTGGAACAATATTATTAGCGATAGATAAGTTAGAATATTATGCCGCCGATACCATAGAAGTGGGACTATCTCTCCATAAGAGGAGAGATAGGGTAACCGAACTACTCTCTGTAGCAGAAGCAATAATGAGCATTAACACGCTTGTAGATCAAGCTAAGATGAATAGAAACCAAGCAAAAACAGAAGCTTTTGATGGCTCCCATGTTGATCCAGCTTCGCTAGGGCAAAATCACGCCGGTCAAGAAACTCTAAAAAGAGCTGCCGAGCAAGCGGCATTCAACGAAAGAGGGGCAATCCGTGTCGCCGTCGATGACATGTTGTTCAGAATACGGACCATTATGACGAGCGAACAAGTGGCTGAAGCTCAAATCAGGACCGCTCTTGATCGATTGACATTACTTGAAAACATACATCTTCCAAAACTTGGTTATGTGAGTTCATTGATGGAATTTAGGACAATTCAATTTTCACTACCTCATTGGTTGATTGAGCACGACTCCCAAACTTTGTTCAAAATCTCGGATCAAGCTAAAACTTGTCAAAATATAGAAGAAATGAATGGGGCAATTGAAGACTATTTGTCCCTAAGTAAAAGAATGAGAATTCAAAGAGACAGGCTGGCTCAATTAACTAAAAAACTGAGCGTAGAAAAAGAACGTTTGGTACATGAACAATATTTAGCGGATGCAGATAAGTTGATTAAAAATCATGAACAAATGTTGGAAGCGTTGAGATTTAAGAGAGATTTTCTAGAGAGAGAACGAGGGGCAAAGGAATTAAGGGAAATGAAGAGAAAGGCTGCGATGGATTTTTTCAATGCTTTGGGTAGCGATAATCCTAAGGTGCGAGAATTCATCGAACAAATAATAGAGGCAGCATAAAATGGTCTAGTAATGTGAAAACCTTCAGGAACCCTTTGATTAAGACAGAAAACCAACTAGCGCTATTTGTCAGGTTCGCTGATAATCAATCTATATTTTCTTACCACTATCTGCCAAGCATTGAGTAGTGCGGTGAGATTGGTGTTATATAAATTGGTACTTAAACCACTTCTTGTGGTCGCTTTTATTTCAATCACCCGATCAAAATCCCCAATCATTAAACTAACCTTGGCTTGTCGCGTTGATGCGTCACTATTTAATAGATCTAAAATAAAAAACGGAGCATCATAGTCTAATTCTAGTCCAGCTTTGACGGCCTTTTGCGCTATATCCTCCATTTGACTTCTTAAGTTATCATTATTAGTGATAACAATTCGATCAATTGCAATCGGATAACCATCAATATCATGTTGAGGTAGCTTATTATTGGCCGAAACTGCCACCCTACCACATCTATTTAGTGGAGTAGTGTAAATAATATCCTGATCGTTCATTCTTAAAGTGGGAAATGTTGGGATATGATTTGCTTTTAATATCCTATGAATATCTAGATAATAACGATATGACATCTGATAACCAATTGCTTGATAGGGTCTTTTTTCTACTAAAATAATTTTTCTAGATCGTTTGTCGCCTAAAAAAACTCCTGCAACAACCTGATAAATTCTCCCATATCCACCCATAGATAATGGTTTCCTGTTAGAAATCTCTACTCTACTTCCTTTACCAAGGTAATCTTGCAATAATGTAGTTTTTCTTCTTTCGAAAAATGTCATATAATAATGCTTTAATTTTCTTTCAACTCTTCCAAAAACTTAAGTTCCCTGATTTCTTTCATGACTTGTCTGATTAATTGCTTCATCTGCTCGATCGCTTCATCAGCAAACTCAAATGTACGTAAGGGAGAAAGTTTGCCGTTATCATTTGGCTCGACAAAATCAAACGCCCCCTGTTTCACTTGATAGGGAAAACCTGGATCCAAATCGGTGAGAATCTTATAGAACAATAACTGTCGCTTATAGGGCCCTCTTATCAGCTCCGGCAACTTCAGTTCCTTTTCTGAAAGAT
>WFRK01000007.1 GCA_015486535.1 Candidatus Microgenomates bacterium
GTATTGTTCCCTGATTCGCTCCATTAAAATTTGATACTGCAAACTAAGATCATCATTTCTCTGGGCAATCGTTTGAGCCAAAGCAAGTGTTTTTTGTTTCGCTTTCGTTATACCGAAACGAATTGAGGCAATTTTTGTTGTCAAATTTTTTACCTCCGCTTCTAATGGTTTTGTGGCCGCTTCGGATAATCTTTTTAAATTAGCCAACTGATCAATTTGCTGCTGCAGATCATCAACCGGACTAGTGGCGTAAACTGGTTGCGCCTGTTTGAACCAAACTAACCCTAAAATTAAAGCGGAAAACAAGATGATAAGACTAATTAATTTGTGCATAGACAGGTGATGCTTCAGTATACCATTTCTCAACTATGAGATTAAACAAAAATAGGTTAAAATAGTCTTTGTGAAAAAGCTTTCGATCCCTGATGCAGCTGCAGAACCAAATAGACTGGATTGGTTTGTTCGGTGGGTGGCTTTAACTTTAGTAACCACTTTTTTATTGGCTGTTAGTCTTTTTTTTCAACCTCAAATTATTCGGGCACAGAACCCAACCGCTGCCCCAACACCCATTCCAAGTTGCCGGTTAAAATCAGGCAGTTGCGCCTGGAATGAATTTGATTGTAAAACAGAAGGAGCTGATGAATGGTGCTGTGCCAGTCAATTAGCCGCTGCTAACGAAGGTAAGGTGTGTATTAACAGTAGTCAAACTCCCGCACCAACACCGCAACAACCCGGTTGCCGTCAATTAAAAAAAGGTGAATCGTGTAATCCTGGTGCTATGGGAGCGGGCGAATGGAAATGCGAGACAGAAGAAGAAGGCAATTGGTGTTGCGCCAAAAATTATGTCACTGACAAATTTAACTTAGCGTGCACCAATATCACTCCAACACCAACAAATCAATCTTCTAGCTGTCGAAAAAAGGGTGATGGCTGTGATTCAAATTCTACTTACGGCAGTAAGTGGTTTCTCTGTAAAACAGCAACAGATGATTGGTGCTGTCAGAGTCCACAAGCAGCGACTGAAGATAATCATTTAGATTGTACCAATGTAACACCAACGCCACACAAACCCGATTGTCGTCAATTAAAAAAAGGCGAATCATGTAAGGCTGGTGGTATGGGAGTGCCAAGTGAATGGGAGTGTCAAACCAATAGTGGAAACTGGTGCTGTCTTAATGGTCCTGCCATCGCCGCTCAAAATGGATTGAATTGTAAAAACTTTCCCGCAAATATCAAGGCCTCAACTTCACCGGAGTCTTACCATATCTGTGATCAAATTCCCAACGATTTAATTGAAGCTCGGGCTAACTGTCTTAAGTGTATTGGAGAGACTGGCGACAAAGGCATCTGGACCGCTGTCGGTTGCATCAAAAGTCAACCGACGCAGTTAATTCAAGCCTTGATTAAACTTGGTTTGGGTGCTGCTGGCGGAGTAACTCTGTTAACCATCCTGGTTGGTGGATTTATGTTGACCGTTTCTGAGGGCCAACCCAAAAGAGTTGATCAAGCAAAAGAATTAATCGTTGCTTCATTAACCGGTTTACTATTTATTATTTTTTCTGTAACTCTACTTCAATTCATTGGTTGGAGTATTTTTAAAATACCGGGATTTGGAGGCTAATAAAAAGATGAAAAATAAATTATTTTCTGTTTTGCTCGCCACTGGAATATTGCTCGTGCTGTTTGGGGTCAGAATTGATTTAGTTCAAGCGGAAGCAACGCCAACGCTTGCCGCACCACCAACCGTCACACCAACTGCAGTAGTAACAGCGTCAGCACCAACAGCGACACCTACCTATGCCGCAGCGCCAACTGTCACATTAACTGTGGCACCAACAGCAACTCCTCCATCTAACATCTCTGGTTGTCGACCTGAAGGAAGTGGTTGCGAAAGTAGTTCTGTATATGGGAGCGAATGGTTTCTTTGTAAGACAAGCGCACAAAGTTGGTGCTGCCAAAGTCCAGAGTTAGCCGCCGAAAATGGTTTAAATTGCACCAATGTAACCCAAAGTAAATATCCTGGTTGTTGGCAAGAAGAAGGGAACGGCTGCGGTGAAATAGGATTCGGACAATCATGGTATACTTGCCGAACAGCAAAAGATGGCAATTGGTGTTGTCAGGATGCAAATACGGCTGCCAAAAATAATTTAAACTGCAATAGTTCTCTAACTACAACATCAGCGCCAACACCAACTACCGACCTTAATCCCGTTGAGCCGCCAACGAATAAAACCTTTAACAAACTCAATCCTTTACGCATTGGTGGCAGTGAAGACATGACTAAAACAAAAGCTTCCGCTTACGCCGACACTTTATCAACACCGGGTGGCATTGTTTCGCGAATCATCAAATTTCTCTTTCCGTTAGCCGGATTAATTCTGTTCGTTATGCTCGTTTGGGGTGGATTAGAAATTATGTTGGGCGCCGTGAGCAAAAAAGTTGATGCGGGCAAACAACGAGTCACAGCGGCCATTGTCGGTTTTCTCCTGCTTTTTTCTAGTTACTGGATTTGGCAAATCATTCAGGTAGTTTTTGGAGTGAAAATACTTTAATGGAAAAATTTTTGCTGGGGCAATGGGGTATAATAAAATCAATCAGTCTATGAAAAAAAATTTTTACAAAAACAAGGTTCAAGTTTATGCTCATTTTGCTCTAGTCCTCGTCATTTTTTCAGGTTTTTTATTTCATCCAATGACTATCTCCGCAAGAACGGGAGAAAGTGACCAACCGATCATTAAAGCGAGTCACCCAATCGATCTGGGTACTTACCTAAAACTTTCCAATGATACACCCGTAAAAGATGTCTACAATAATCCCGCATTTCTAGCTAATCTAATCGTGCGTAATTTATTGATTGTTGGTGGTTTGATCACTTTTGGACTGATTATTATCGCCGGTTTCAAGTTTATTGTTGGTGGTAAAAAGGGCTTGGAAGATGCAAAAAATATTGCTGTTTGGGGATTGGTCGGTTTTGTAATTATGTTCAGCGCTTACTGGATTGTACAAATTATTAAACTCGTCACCGGGGCGAATATTCTTCTATAGATCATGTCCAAAATCATACCCACACAGAACCTAGAAAAATCAGTTGGTGTCATTGCCCCACCACCGGGTGTTGACAAACAAATTGCCGCTGCCGGCATGACTGGCTCTAATAATATCGCCATCTTTTATTTTATCTCTAACCTACTTAAAATTGGTTTGGCTTTAATGGGCATCTGGGTTCTCTTTAACTTTGTTTTGGCCGGTTACAGTTATATTACCGGCGGGGGAGAAAGTAAGGCGGCAGAGGAAGTGAAAACTAAATTGACCATGAGTTTTATCGGCTTAGTTTTGATTGTTGCCGCCTATACTATTGTCGCCGTTTTGAGTTTGGTTTTATTCGGTGACGCCGGCTTTATTCTAAATCCACAAATAGAGGGACCAAAATAATTCATATATTAACATTATGATAAAAGACTATAGGAAAAAAACTATCACCAAATTGTTGATTATTTTTATTAGTTTCAGTTTTGCTGCACTGCTATCTTTGAAACAAAATTACCAATTTATTCAGCAAGTTAAAGCTCAGGCTTGTCCTGTTGGTTACAGTTGTAGAGATGGCTGTACTAAAAGTGGTCAATGTATTGATAATGATGCCTGCTTTGTCGATCCTAACTACAGCATTATTAGGAGAGATGGGCAACATCCTTGTGGCTCGTCAATTATAGGCCACGTTGTGGTACCAAATGGCGTTTATAAATACAATATGTCAATTTCGGATAAAAGTGGGGTCAATATTGGCATACTTGTTTTTGCTTCCAAA
>WFRK01000008.1 GCA_015486535.1 Candidatus Microgenomates bacterium
GTCAAGCAATATTCAAGACCGGCCAAAATCAAAAAAAACAAGAGTAAAATTAATGATGTCAGCAGCAAAAATAATCTTTTCATTTGTCCAGTAGAATAACATCTAATTCGCCTGATCTCAAACGAAATTCACTCATCTTGACAATAAGTGATAAATTGATATAATCTAGGTTTCGTGAGTGGGTAAATATTCCCTCAAGTATCTTATAATTGAATTATTTATCTAGGAGGTTTTATGGGTATTGGTCCAATAAAAAAAGAAAATGTTTCTCACATTACTGCAAGGGACAAAAGCAGAATTGTAGCTTCCCTTGTCGGTGACATAGGACATTTAGAACAACAATTGCAAAAATTGCCTAATGGAAAATATTCTCCAGCAACATTGCTACGGGCTGCGATAACATTAAAAGGAAAATTGATTAAAGCCCAAGACTTAAAGCTGCTTGATGGTCAATCTTTTTTTGATCTAGGTAATCGATTGTTAAAACAATCTGAATATTTTGAAAAAAAATTACAAGCAAATGGCGGGGTTAAAATAGATGATCCTGAATTTAACTTGCAACTCATTGAAGCATCCAAACAATCGTCAAAAGAATTGGAAGAGCGATTAGCTGCACTGACAAAACCATTATCCGCCGGTGAGTTGTCTGACCAGTCTTAATCTTTGCCACCATCCAGCCATTGCTGTAGAAATTCCGCCGCCGCGAAATGATCTAAAGCTTTTTGATCGATTTTTTTACCCGCCTGCGCCAATTTCATTGTCGCAATCTTTGTTGATAAAGTCTCATCAGTATAAAAAATTGGCAAGGAAATAAAACGGCTCAACCAACGGCCAAACTTTTTTGCGGCGGTCGCTGATTTCCCCTCAGAAACACCGATTAAGATTTGTTTAATTTCCTTGTCTTTAATCAGTTGTTTAATCTCTCCCAACACCGTTTCGTCCTGATAAAGAATCGTCAGTGGTTCCGCCAAGCTGGCGTATGACAAAGCCAATCCTAAACGTTTTTCACCGTAGTCAATTGCTAATGTGGTAGGTGGAAATGCTTGTTGTTGTACCATATTTTTCATTCTGCCAGAGTCGCTTCAACTACACCCCGTCGCAAAAAAGTCCCCTCAGGAACACAGGTGACTAATTTTAATCGTTTGTTATCATACTTTTGCGTTAAGATATAAACATCTTCCGGTTTCACTTCTTTTTTGTCTTGCACAATATAGGTATATTTGACGCCATCAGCAGTGATATAAATTTTTTGACCTCGTTTCAATGTCATAATTTTAGAAAAAATAGAAATGTAACGGCGCGGATTTCTCTCGCTTGGGTTGTAAAATCGACGTAAAATTGAATGACCAAAAATGACCGGCGCCCCATGCTGACCCGGTAAAGCCGTACCGGGATAGGCAATTAGACTATGATTCAAATCGGTGCCACCAACCTTAACGCGCGCATTTTTAATTTTAATCGCCGGAATATCCAATCTGTATTCTTTAATTGGCGCATTTTTCTGAGCAAATTCAGGTACTTGACCACTACCGAACCAGTTAGCCAGATTGGTATAATCAACATCAAGATTATCGACAATTTTTGTCTCCGTCTCGGCTGCTTCAGCCGGATTATTGCCGATGACTAACGGCGTTACATCTAGTATTTCCTCTTTAGGGATTGGAGCAACCAATTTTGGATGAGAAAACAGGCTGCTTGAATCGGTGACATAATAACCAAGAATGGGCGTAATCGCACTCGCTAATAAATAAAATCCCACTAAAATGAAACTTAGCGGCACCAACAAAGCAAGGAAACGAACTAAGCGAGGAATGCGTTTCTTAACTTTCGACTCCCGCACCGCCTCTTCTTTTCTCTCAAATTTTTCTGTAGCTAACAATCGTCGCGCATAACGTTTAAGCTTATCGTCGACTTCATCTAAAGACAAACCATGATTGAGCGCTTTGCGATAAACATCAATCAATTTCAACTGAGCTAGAGGCAATCGTTTCGCTTGCGCCATAAACTCCCACCTATCATCTTAATTAATGGTAACCTGCAGTTGCTTAACGTTGCTAGGTATTTTCTTAAAGAACCTACCAGCTAAATGAGGAGAAAAATCAATTGTTACTGTCCGAACCTGTTTATCATCTTTCAGGATATCTCTCGCTTCGTTGAGATAACGACCTTTAATTTTTGCTTTGATATCACTTGGCTTAATTACAAATTCAGCCTTGGCGGTCACATTCACAATCAGTACCGGTGAAACCGCTTTTTTCACTTTTGTTTCATCGGCAAATTTGGTTAACATTTCAATATCATTATCCGACCCCATTAATTTCATCCCACTAGGCAGATCAGTCGTCAGGGCTGCCTTCACTAAAGTAAGGAGATCACTCTTGGCAAAACTGAGTAATTTTGCTTTAGCGGTCAGGGTTAATTTTACTTCATCAGTTTCTTCACCAACTTTGTGAGAAAAAACCTGCTTGACTATTTTAATACTAATTGGCGGGGAAAATAATTGATCGGTTGCCTGCTCACCGGCGACAGCGGTTTTTACCTTTTCCTTTACCTCCTTCGTCAATCTCTGTGTCAGTCTGTCTAAATCAGCTTGAGCCACTACAGAAACAACTTTGCTTGTCCCACCACTGAAGTCAGTCACACTCACCGCGCTATAATCATCTGAGGAAAAATTACCAATCTTAAAACTTGTATTTTTTGGCAAATTACCTGATTCCCCAGGGAAATCAGCTTGAACTGAGGCCGTTTTGGTCCCAAAAGTCTTTGTTTCTTGACTATCACTGGCATTGGTACTAACGGTGGCAGCCGGTACCGTCACATCTTCAAGTAAGCTAAACGCGAAGTGATGCGGATCATTGGTAACCAAATTAGTTCCTTGCTTAAATGTTTTTGCCGTCATTGTCTTATTGGTTAGTCTGACTTGACCTTGGGCATGATCACCGACATCTTTATCACCACTTGCCTGTGTCGTATCTTCGACCGTCACCGTCTTGCTAATGGCTTGGGCAGGTAGAATTAGTTTTGTGACGTCTAGTTTTTTCGCCCGATCACTCAAGTTAACTTTTAATTCTTTAGAAAGAACCTTTGTTGCCGGCGTCACGGCAATAATGACGGCAGTATGACCCATAAAATACCACCACCCCAAAACTAGCCAACCAAGCAAACCAAGGAGTAAACCAGCGAAAACGAATGGCTTTTTTGATTGATTATCTCGCGTATGCCAATGATGGTTAAACCAACTGAAAAAACGTCTTACCCTATTACGCCAGTCCTGTGTTTTCTGTAAAACCGGCGCCGTCGGTACAGCGGTCACTGGGCTCGTTGTTTCTGATTGAGCTTCAGAGGCAACCATAACTGACACTTCAGCCAGTTGATCATGATTTTCGAGTTGTGACTCAATACGTTTTTGCACTTTACCTGTTACCGGCACCCCAAAGGTGGCCGCAGTTGTATCAGCCAGTTCAGGCCTGGCTGCTTTTTTTGGTGGTGGCTCAACCGGGGCTGGTGTTGGATGAGGTACCGGTTCTGGCTTCATCGGTCCACCTAAGAAATGTTTGCGGATGACCGCCCCCGCTGTTTCAGTGATTTGACTCAATAATTTCTCCGTTTCAATCACCTCTGTTGTTGGCATCTGCAAAAACATCTTCCGCGCCATCCAATCTGTTTCCAGTAAAAGTTGGCTTAATTCGTTCATCTTTAACTCACCAAGTTCTAATGAAAGTAAAATGAATTTATGTGGCAGGTAGGTTTTATCTTGGCCGCAAGTCTGGACTAAACGAGCTAAACCTTCGATCATATCGCCGCGAAAATCATTTGAGCGACCGACCGTCTCGTGACAAATTTGTTTTCCCTCACGAAAAACGTTTACATCCAAGTCCGTTTCGCTAACAATGGCCACCAAGGCAGAAAAATCATGATTTTCTCGCGTCAAGAATTCGGCCACCGTATTTTCTAAGGTAATAAAGCCAAGGGATTTAAGAGACAATTCTTGTTTCAGTTTGTCAACTTCTTTCTTTCGATCAGCAAAAATATCAGTGCCATCGTGCCAGTGATGATCGAAGACAAAAATTACCTCATCAACGTCCTCTGATTGATCACCTAAATTTTGTAAGCTCTCATCCGTTTTGAGGATAAGATTGTCTGAAGAAAAAATGATTGGTTGACTGAAACTGAGCGCCTCAATTTCTTCCACGCCAACACGAATAAGGAAGGAGGCAACCGTATTCTCGGTTAAGATAATTCCAATAACCTTTTTAGGCAGTTGCATAACACCATCATTAAAGCAGATTTTCGAGAAAAAAGGAAGAGCGAGGCTAAATCAAACTCAAGCAAACTCGATTCGCTCTCACCAATTAAGAAGCATAGCTCATGTAGATACGCCTTACCCCGGCCGCGGATGATTTCTCTTTTTTAATTTTCAATGGCGCGCCAATTTCAGCTGTGTGAGTCACGTGCGGCCCACCACAAAATTCCTTGGAAATATAGTCATCTTTTAAATCATGGCCAATGGTATAAACAGATACTTTATCGGGATATTTCTCAGAAAAAAGCGCTAAGGCACCAGCTTTTAGAGCAACCTCTTTGGGCAAAATCTGATGATACACCGTCAAATCAGCAGTAATCCATTGATTAACCAACTGCTCTACTCGAGTGATTTCCTCATCTGTCAAAGCACGATGAAAGCTAAAGTCGAAGCGAAGGCGTTCGCGAGTGATATGTGAACCGCGCTGCTCTACCTGATTGCCTAAAACCTGGCGTAAAGCCGCATGAAGTAAATGAGTTGCCGTGTGAAATTTCGTCGTTGTTTGATTGCGATCGACCAGTCCTCCCTTAAATTTTCCCGCTGAAGCGGTGCGCGACTGCTGTTGATGGGCTTTTTTCAGTTTTGTGAGCATCTTTTGGTCAATCGTCCAACCATGTTCTTGAGCAATTTCAGCCGTTAATTCAAAAGGGAAACCGAAAGTTTCATAAAGGTAGAAGGACACTTGGGCGTCAATTTTCCCCAGTTGGGCAATCTTCTTCATTCCTCGATCAAGCGCTTGATGAAATTTAATTTCCTCATCAGTGATCACTTGGGTGATCAAAGGCAATTTGTCGCTCAAATCCGGGTAATGAGCTTGATAAATTTCTACTATGGTGGGAACTAATTGACTTAAGAAATGGCCCTGAATATTCAATTGATGACCAAAACGGATGGCTCGTCTGAGTAAACGCCTCACGAAATAACCTCGATCTTTACGAGCGGGTACTACTCCGTCAGCAATCAACATCACCGAGGCACGAACGTGATCAGCGATAACGCGCATGGCAAACTGATCTTGATCGACATATGACCGCGCAGATAAATCCATTAATCGGCTAACAATTGGCCAAAGTAAATCGGTTTTAAAGATATCGGGTTCATTATTGGCAGCTGCCAAAATCCGCTCCAAGCCACCACCAAAATCAACATTCTTCTTCGGTAACAGAGTGAATCCATTTTTAGTTTTTAGGTACTGCATAAAGACTGAATTACCAATCTCAAGGAAACGACCACAATCACAGTTAGGATGACACGCTTGATTGCGCCAAGCTGAATTTTCATGCAAACCCAAATCTGGACCAAAGTCATAAAAAAGCTCACTATCGGGACCACCGGGCTCACCCAAAGGCATCTTTCCCGGTTCGCCGGCGCGAGACCACCAATTTTTTTCAGCCGGATAGTAAAAAATGCGTCCTTGATTCAAACCATTTAAAGGCTGAGCGACAATCGGCGCATCAATGCCTTGACGAGCAAAAAGTTCTTGCCAAATTTCGGCCGATTGGTGGTCCCGCGCCAAACCAAATTTTTCATCACCAGCAAAAACGGTGACGTAAAGTCGTTTTGGATCAAGACCAACTTCGTTGATCAAAAATTGAAAAAACCAAGTTAACTGTTCACGTTTAAAATAATCTCCCAATGACCAATTACCCAGCATCTCAAAAAAAGTTGTATGCCGGTTGTCTCCTACTTCTTCGATATCTTGAGAGCGAAAGGCCTTTTGCGCGTTAACTAAGCGCTGACCAAGCGGGTGTTCTTTGCCTAACAAATAAGGTACCAATGGTTGCATGCCGGAACCAGTAAACAAGGTCGTGGCATCGTTTTCCGGTACTAAAGAAGCAGAAGGAATTAATTGATGTTTTTTTGCTTGAAAAAATTGAAGATAGCGGCGACGTAACTCATTACCCGTCATCATCAAACTCCCTTAAATTTCAATCTTTTATTTCTATTTGCTTTATGAGCGGTGGTAAGAGATTTTGGGCGACGAGTTTTCTGATTGCTTTCAAGATTATTGATAAATTGATGTACCCCTTGAGCAAGCTGCAACCAGAGGTAATGAAGCATCTCTTCCGCATCAGCCGGAACTTTTTCATCGATTAATCGCTCCGCCAAAAGTTTCTGGCGCGCTTGCTGCCACTCCTGAGTCAACTTATCTTTAATGAGTTCACCTTCTTTAGTTTGGGTTAGAAAATGCATCACCGAACCGGCAAATAGCCCGACAATTAAACCACTCATAAATGAACCGGATTTCTGTTTAGTTTTTTTCATCAGATCTAACCTTTTGTTGATTCATTTTATCCAAAAAAACACGTAAAACCTTACTACCAACCGTCAAACCACTCAATAAACCACCTAAATGACTTGATGAGCTTACCAAACTTGATAACTGGCTTGAGGCACCATCCATCATTTGATTCACTTTTTTCAGCGTTTGTCTCAATTCAACCAAAACAACTACCAAATAAATACCCACAACACTCAAGACAAGCGCCAGTACAACCAGCACAACGGCAAAAACAAAAGCTAACGGTTCCATGTTTAGTCTTTCTGTTTAATTTATTCCCTTTGAGTATATACGATGATGGCTTTTCTCACCACTAGCAGATCACATTCAACGATATTAATGGGAAAATTTATCATTTAATTTGTACATAGCGAATTATCTTGGCCGTGTGACCTCGGCTATCCTCTGCTTGAACGATAATCGCTGCCAAACCAGAAGTGGGAAATTTAATTTCGGTTGTAAAACTACCATCAGGTTCCAAAGCAACTTGTTGATTATTGACGATCACTTTTGCTTGCGGCAAAGTTACTCCTCTGACGATTACAGGAGAAATCACTTGAGCTTGGTTTGCGGGTGTGTAAATGATTAGTTTTGGCGGCCGGTAGCTCAAATACCATTGAAAAGAGAGATAACCAATCACCACTAATACAACTAAAAAAAGGTTGAGAGCTAACCAATTAAAGCGCGGCAGAAACGATTGGTTCATTTTTAAACGAGACAATAATTGAGATGGACGAGTTGTGTCGGGAGAATAATCACGCCTCAGAATAGCCAAAGCAATTTGTGGATTAAATTGAAGTAAGCGCGCATAAGTTTTAATATAACCCCGAATAAAGGCGATTTCCGGCAACAAGGACCAGCGATTCTCTTCTAAAGCTTCCAAGTAAGCTAATTTAATCTGACTTTTGGCCGCTAATTCTTTGAGACTAATTTTTTTGGCGCGACGTTTAGTTTTGAGAATTTCACCAACAGTTTTACTGATCATAAGTTAGTTCATTTTAAATATAAAAATAACTTGAAACCCAATCATAACTAAATTCAGGCAGCAAGCCGTTGTTGAATAAGCTGAGCAACTTTTGCTCCGTCCGCTTTGCCGGCAACCTGTTTCATCACCAAACCAGTTAATCGTCCCGGGTGGGTTAATGAGCTATTCTCGGCAATCACTTGATCAATCAATTTAATTAATGCAGATTCATCCAACTGTGGTGGTAAATAAGCCATTAACACCTTCATTTTTTCTTGTTCAGCCGCCACCAAATCTTTTCTCCCACCTCGCTCAAATTGCTCGATTGCCTCTTTGATCTGTTTAATCTGTTTGCTGACGATTTTCTGAATGGCCTGATCATTTAGTTCACCCTGATCGATTTCAACGTTTTTAATCTCCGCTAAAAGAAAACGAATTACTTCCAATTTTGCTGTATCATGAGCCTTCATGGCAGATTTCATCTCCTCAATTAAGCGCTGTTTCAAAGTCATAGAAACCCTTTCTCACCAAAGATTGTTATTAAGCTTATCTTACTGCTTTGACGTGGCCTAATCAAGTTTTTGCGGCGATTACCAATTTGACAGTAGAACAAACTTATCTATAATAAAGACTGATGCCACTGCAACAAACTGATAAAAATAGTCGTCTTATGCTGACTTTGGCGCTGGGTCTAATTTCTCTTGCGGCCGCTGTTTTCTGGTTCATTGTGACTCATTTTACTCAAGTGCCACCTCTAGGTCCGATTGCTCATTGACCCATCGCTATCAATTGAAGGTACTTAACCTTTTATGAAGCATAATCAATCGCCTTCACGTCACTTTTCTCCCTACGAAAAAAATCAATTATATCGTTTTGGCCTGAACGAACTTCAAGCCCAACAATATGGCCAAATGCCGGTTGAATATATCACCGGCCATGTGACATTTCTTGGTCTTGATTTATTCATTGATGAACGCGCTTTGATACCGAGAGTAGAAACGGAGGAATTAGTTATCACCGCCATTCATTACTTAAAAAATTGGTCGAGCAAACCTGAGAATAAGGCTAAAACGGTACATATTCTTGATTTAGGCACCGGCTCGGGAGCAATTATCCTAAGTTTGGCTCAACAATTAGATACTTTAGCTATTCCTCACCAATTGATTGGCACAGACGTGAATAAGGAAGCATTGGATTTAGCCCGAACGAATGCCTCGCGAATATTAAAGAAGCGCCAACGGCAACATCTGCGTTTAATTCAGAGTAACTTGTTTGACAAAATAACGCCCAGGCAGCCGTTCGAGCTGATCATTGCCAACCTACCCTATATCCCTCAAATGAGGCTTGCTGCTCTGGCTCCTTCGGTGAAGGATTATGAACCTCGAATAGCCCTTGTTGGGGGTGATGATGGTTTTCGATTAATTAATTCCTTACTGATTCAGGCACAACAATACTTAACCAATGAAGCGGTAATATTTTTAGAAATTGACTATACTCATCCACCACTCCTCAAACAGTATTTCAGCTCAAAATATCAAATTCAAACTTGGACAAGTACGCTGAGTCGCGCCACTTTTGCTCAATTACAACTTCATTGACATTTTATGCCTCACTCCAATTCCATCAGACGAAATTCGTCATAAATGATGATGACCGCCGGGACAATGATCAGTAAAAGAGCGCCATAACGGGTTTTGGCAAAAGCAACTAAAAAGCCCAGTTTGGGTAAAATCAAAACGACTTTGCCAATGACTTTGGGTTGAGAGACTGTTTGGCGATCGCTTGTTTCGTTTGCATCACCTTTAGTGACAAAATTAGAGCGCTGATTTTGATCGAATTGTTTGATAATGCGGTGGGTAATAACACGGTGATTTTGATCATAGAAGGTAATTGTTTCTCCTTTGTGATAAACAGCGCTCTTCTTCACTACCACAATGTCACCTGTCATAATCGCCGGCGCCATTGAGCCTGATTGAACCAAATAAAGTTGGAAGGGCAAACCAATGCCGCGATGAATGATCGTCAGACTGAGACCATAGGCCGCGATCAAGGCAGCCGCTAACCAAATTAATCTTCCATCTATCTGCCAGCGAGAGGAATGCTTCGGCATACTTATTGCTTCACTATTTGTTGAAGTTCATAAATGATATCAAATTGAAGACTGTCACTCTGCACCTCATTACCCAAACTGTTTGGCTTATTTTTCCATTTGACAGTCACTTCAAGTGTTTGACCTGCCTTCACTTTAATAGGCGGATCAGCTTGGTCCCACTGTTGCGCAAATTGATCGACGTGATCGGGACTTAAGTCGCTTTGCACTAAAGTGCGCGCTTGATCTCCCTGGCCAACAATCACTTGAAAACTTAATTCGCTTCCCAACTCTCCCTCACCGTCACCCGGATTATCGCAAGTGCTGTCCACCAATGCCTCTGGCTCATTGCAACCATTTTCGAAATTGTGAACATTAGCCAATTTGAAAGCTAAATCACCATCCAAACTACCTTGGTTATGAATTTTCCAAGTCTTTTCGCCATTCAATTGCTTCTGGCTGCCAATTTTGGTCATGGTAATATTCTGGGCTACTTGAGAACCATCCTGATTTGCTAAAGTTAAATCTAAAGTACCAACAACAAAAGTACCTTGTTGCGACTTTTCAACATCGCGGAATAAAGCTTGAGTAGCCGCAATACCAAGACTAGCCACTACTAAGACAACTATAAAACTTCGCCAACGAGCAAAATGTTCAAACCAATGAGTGAAGGACATTTTCGATTGACAACGATAAGATTGGCGAAATTGAGACATTAATTCAGTATAACTAATTTTTACTTACTTACCAATGATCAGCCGTACTTACCTGATTGGTAAGCGTTTCTTCGTCGCTGAACGAGCTACCATCAGTTTCATCAACTGTGGCTAACTTGAAGTTAAAACCACAGGTTTTGGCCATCAACACTTGGTTATTATCAAGTAATTTTAACACAACCACTAAATCTTCATGATCGGTTTTTTCGTTGATATCAGCTTGATAATTCAAGTCTGTCAATTTTCCCGTATACTTTACTTGCCAGTCAACGAGAATCATCACTTCTAACGCTTGACAAAGAACAGCATCACCCGCCAAAGATTCTGGTTTTAATTGGTAGCGAAAACCAAGATTTCCTTTTCGTTTCACGCGCACCGTTTCCACTTGAAAACCACCGGGAACGAGACCGGACACATTAAACAAAAGCGATTTAGGTGAATTATTAGCGGTACTTTGATTTGCAAAATCCAAGGTGCTGGCGTGAAAATTATTTGCAGCGATTTTCTCTTGATCGGTTAAATCGGCGTCCGTCAAACGAGTAACCGCAATCATCACCGCGAAGAGAAAGAACAATAACTTAAAAATTGAGTGTTTTTCATTAATCACTTGATTTTAATCATGAACCAAGGCAAATTGTCAAAGGTTCTCTATTACTACTTCGGTGCCAGTTTCATTGCTAGTTTCATTTGTAACTTGTTTTGATTTAATTTCTTCTCTTTCTTCAATTGGCTCCTGAGGTTGATCAACCATAGTTGGCTCATTACTTGTCGTTGATTGATTCTCTTTTGGTTGATCGTCCGAAGACTGGAATAAATCTCCTAGAAGAGTCAGGGCTGTGGGAATAAGGATCAATAAAAATAAACCGGCCGGTTTCCTTAGGTTAACAATAAAAATACCTAAATATGGCAAACGATAGCGATAGAATCCGATAATATTTGCGTCGGTAATTTGATTCGGATCAGGCGCGTTATTGTGGTCACCCTTGGTGGTGTAATAGGTTCGATTCTTTTTTTGCGTGAGTTTAATGACGCGATGAGAAATAGTGCGATTTTTTTCATCCTTAAAAGTAATAATGACACCCGATTTTACTTTTTGGGGTGTCAAACTATCGATAATTACATCTCCTGTCATAATTGTCGGTTCCATTGAACCAGAACGAGTAATAAAGGCTTTATAATTGCCTGGAATAGTGGCATCGGCATTGACTAACAAAGAACCGGCCACAAAAAGAGCGAGAATGAGAAAATAAGCGAACCAGAGGCTAGTTGTCAAATAATTTACTAGTTTCATAAGCTTCCTTTCAAGACTTTAAATCAGAAGCAGAAAAAAGCGTGAAAGTTACCCCTCACGCTTTTTACGCAATTTATTAGCCAAAATCAATTATGGCGTTGGGGTAACATTAACGGGTGTTACCTGAGTTAAATCATACTGTACCCCGAAAGTGAGACTGTCACTTTGAATTTCATTGCCATAGCTGGCAGGATCAGTTGACCAGTTCATCTTCACCTTAACACTTTGACCGGGTTGAATGGTTAAAGTTCCATTACCACCAGCATTCGTGTTCCATTGAGTGGCGTACTGACTTTGATCAGCACTGGCTAGGTCACTCGAAACAACACCGGTTTCATCATAGGTACCATCGTTATTGGTATCGATATCAACGGTGGTATGAATCGCATTACCTAACTCACCTTTTAAGATATTAGGATCGTTCGGATCATTAGGATCATTACAAGTGCTATCGGCCAATGCCTCCGGTTCGTTGCAAGCATTCTCATAATTTTTCAAATCATTCAATTTGAAAGTAAGATTGCCCGGCACAGTGCCATTATTGGTAATGGTCCACTCTTTACCACCAGAAACCACGCCGTTAGCGCCAATGTTAGAAATAGAGAAACTATCAAAAGCTTCACCATTATGGCCACCGACACTCATATCCAAGGTCCCCGCCGTGAAAACGTTAGCTGTATTTGTTTCGGTATCGGTAAATAAAGCCGAAGTGAAACTGTAGGCTTGGTAACCGGCCAAACCAATGACTGGCACAGCTAAAATGGCCAGCAACAATTTTTTATGTTTAGGGTTCATGAAAATACCTCCTTTCAGGTATTGGGCAGACATTAACGTCACACCCCTAAACTAATTTATACTTTACTTATAAGTATTAGATTAGTCATACTTAGTTGATATTGTCAACTACTAATTTATCAATCTCCATTAAATTGATTGTTATATAGGGAAAAATAGTTAAAATCAATCGATAAGTTTAATAATAATAAGATCAATCACAAAGATCATCAAAAAAGATCTAACGATAGGTAGTTTACCTCTGGTGAAATTTTTAAACAAATAAATAAGAAATGAAATAATCATCAAAGTAATTGACTGTTTGCGGCTAAATTGGTTTTCTCGTGGATAATTAAGGTAAAAGTGGACAACTGATTAAATTAGAGCAACTGGCTGTTTTTAGCTAAATCGATTTCTCTATGCTCAATTGGCGGTAACATAAAGATATCTTTGCCATATTGACCTTGACCAACGAACTCGGCTTCACCGCGCACAATTTTTTCTAGTGGCCGACAAGCACGACAACCCCTCTCCCCTTGAGGACATTTGAAGATCCCCAACTTTGTTGCTGTTTTAATCTTTTTGGCAACAGTCAACACAGCAGTTTGGGCCTCTTCAATGTTCGGCAACTTTTGGGCCACAGGCGCCTCATCCAAATTGAGATACCAATAACTAATCTTGGCTACACGACGATGTTGCACATGATTAACCAACAGGTGATAAATCGGTAACTGTAATGAATCAACTGCTTCACGATTACGCCGACTGGTTTTGAAATCAATAATATGCACCGCATCTTGATCGGGTAAATACTCTAACCAATCAATTTTACCACTGAGAATAATTTCATCTTTTTCTGATAACCAATACCAAGGCAAATCTTGACCGATTTTTACCGCCAGATGAGCTAAGGGTCCCGGGTTTTGCATCACTCGACGCAGCATTGCTTCCCCACGTTGTTTGTAATTTAACTCCGTGGTTTCGTCGACAAAACCACCTTTACGACCACTTACTTGGGGCCAAAGTTGATTAAATTTTCGCACCAAAGAGATTTTGAAGCGTTCTTTCGTGGGTAACTTAGACAAAGATTCAAGTACCTGATGAACCACTTGGCCTAAAGCTAAAGCCGGCGTCATTAATTGGATTTTATGATGATTCTCTGGTTGACGATAAATGTAGTTAAGATAGAAAGCGCGAGGACAAGTTTGAAAATCACGAATGCGCGAATACGAAATCCAAGTGGCTTTATATTTATCTGGCACAAGACTGATTATAAACTATCGTTCCAAGATTGCAATTTTGAGTTTAAGACTTTGAATAGACGTGAAAGAAGCAGATATTTAAGCTTAATGAGTGCACTTAATTAATTTTAAGATCTTAAACGAAAAAGAAACTGTTGTAATTGTTGTCTCACTTGCCTCAAAGTCACCGCTTCGTTAGCGGTTGGCGCTGGTAGTAAATCAAGCAGTTTCTCTACTTCATCTCGGCTTAAATTAAGCTGCCGACTTTCATTTTGACCGTTGACCACCGCCCTTAATTTTTGCAACAACAAGGAAGAGACATCGTCTGCTGAAACAAATGATAAGATTACTTGTACTTGATTGCTGGTCAACCGAACTACACCTCGTTGCATATATAATTCTGAATAATCTTCAAAAAAAACTCTAGTTTTAATCTAAAATAAACAAATTGTGACCCGTCATCATCTCTGGTTTGGGTAAACCCATCAAATGAAGCATCGTCGGCATAATGTCGGCCAAAATACCTGTCGGCAACATCCTATTTTTACCTTGATAACGTTTGTCGACAATGATGAAAGGGACCGGAAAGGTCGAGTGTTTTGTGTCTGGTTCGCCCGTTTTCATGTCTATCATTTCCTCAACATTGCCATGGTCAGCACTAATAAGTAAACGACCACCTTTGGCTAAAACCGCTTTTTCAATTTTACCGACTGCTTGATCAACGATGCCACAGGCCTTAATACCCGCCTGGAGATCACCGGTATGTCCCACCATATCTCCATTACAAATATTGCAGATTGTCACATCGTAAATATCATGTTCAAGCTGGTTAACCAAGTAGTCGCTAATCTCATTGGCGTCCATTTCCGGCACTTCAGCATATGACCGGGCTCCTTTGGAGGGAAAAATAACCCAGTCTTCACCTGGATTACCATCCTCATTCTGACCATTCATATAGTAAGTGACCATCCTTTCCTTTTCTGTTTCGGTGAGACGCAGTTGACGCAAACCATATTGAGAAAGCACGTGGCCAATGTTTTCCCGAATTTTTAATTTAGGAAAGATAACATCAACTGGTAAATTTTTTTCATAGGTCGTCATCGTGGTGAAATAGAGATTACGCAACACTTTTTGACGTTTAAATGTCTTCACAAACTCTGCCTGCTGAATGCTTGTCTTATGATATTTTTCATAGTAGGGATCATAATCTTCACCGGCATAACCGGCCTCAAAATTGGGCATGACAAACGCTCGAGTCAGTTCTCGTGGTCTATCTACTCGGAAGTTAAAGAAAATCACTCCATCACCATCGTTGATGGTGCGCGGCTGACCCTGATGATCACAAATATTCGTCGGTGTAATATATTCGTCCGTCACATCTTGTGCGTATTCTGCCTCAATAACTTTAATCGGGTCAGCCGCGCAGCGATTATTCGCTATCGTTAAAGCATTATAAGCTTTTTCGATCCGATCCCATTTCTTATCACGATCCATAGCGTAAAACCGCCCCATAACTGAAGCAATCTCACCCACACCAATCTTTTGCATTTGGTCCATTAAGCGACGAACATAACTTGCACCGGCGGTTGGCGGCGAATCACGCCCATCGGTAAAAGCATGAACGTAAACTTTACTCAAATCATGCTCTTTAGCTAACCTTAACAAAGCATAGAGATGCTCGATGCTTGAATGAACAAAACCACTACTGACCAGACCCATTAAATGTAAAGCGGCATGATTCTTTTTAACGTGAGCAAAAGTATTGAGAATGGCTTGATTCGTAGCAAATGATCCATCGGCAATAGCCGCATTAATGCGAGGTAAATCTTGAAAAATTAAACTACCGGCACCAATATTCATATGACCCGTTTCTGAATTGCCATCAACACCCTTGGGTAAACCAACTGATTCGCCAGAAGCGCCCAGTTGGGTGTGGGGATAAGAAATCCAAAGTCGATCCATATTGGGGGTCTTCGCTAACTTGATTGCGTTCCCCGGATAATCAGGTCCAATCCCCCAACCATCCAGGATCAAAAATACCGTTGGACCACTAGCCATTTGCGGTTTGTGACTGCGGCTTGATAAAGTAAAAGGATAACGAGTAATTTTTGGTTGGAGTTGATCAGAATTTGTTTGTTTTGTGTCTTTGCTATCGTTCATATTTTAAGCATACTACAAATTTGACAAATAGGCATCAATCTTTTATGATAATGTATGACACTGTCATACATTACGCCAAACAACTCAGGTAATCTATCACTATGACGAAACGTAAACGGGCCCGAATCACGATCACGCTCAACACTCAACTACTAAAGAAAATTGACCAGTTGAAGACACGACATAACCTCACTAATCGATCCCAGACGATTGAGGAACTACTCAATCAAAGCCTTCGACCAAGCATTAATACGGCTGTTATCTTGGCTGGTGGCAGTGAAAACAAAGGAAAAATTTTACTCAAAAAAATTAATAACCAATATTTATTTGCTACTATCTTAGAACATCTCAAACAGTATGGTATTAAGCGGGTGATTGTTTCTACAGCCGAAGCAATGAAACCATTATTGGAAAGTCGTTTTGGCGATGGAGAAAAGTTCTCCGTTCAGATTAGTTACGTCACCGAGTCAACACCATTGGGCACAGCCGGGGCAATCAAAAATGTTGACTACTTGTTGGGTAAGAAGCCTTTTCTAGTTATTCATGGAGACGTACTTACAAACTTAAATTTATATGATTTCTTCGAGTTCCATTTGCGTGAAGATGTCGATGTCACAATCGGTGTGAAGCCGCGCATGGGAGAAAAAAAGTATGGCCAAGTTTTTTTGCAAGGCAATAAAATTATCAAATTTCTTGAAATCAGCACTCACCAGGGAATCAGTATTATTAATACTGGTCTTTATGTTATTAACCCAACGGTACTGAAACGGATTCCTAGAAATAAACAAACTTTCCTTGAAACAGATATCTTCCCAAAGTTGGCTCAAGAAAATCGTTTGGGTGCCTTCATTTTTCAAGGTTCTTGGTACGATATCTCTGATCGGCAGTCCTTAATTGAAGCAATGGCTCGCTGGCGTTAGCGTCACCATAATGCGGAGTCAATAAAAAATTAAACGAGATACCACATAATTGCTAAACCAAAAATAAAAGTAAGCAACAATCCTGTAGCAACGAGTTGGTTTCTTTCTTCTTTCATCTCTGGCAAAAGATCGGCCGCGGCAATATAAAGAAATCCTCCAGCCGCCAAGGGTAAAAGATAAGTGGTTAAACTACTTTGAGGCAAGAAAAACAAGCCAATAATGGCACCGAGTAAAGCCGACCAGGCTGTTAAAAAATTAAGCAATAAGGCTCTTGTTGGCGTGAAACCGGCGTGAAGCAAGACCCCAAAATCTCCCAATTCTTGCGGCACTTCATGGAGCGCAATCGCGATAGTAGTGGTAACACCAAGGTTAAAATCTGCCAAAAAAGCGACTGCAATCACCAAACCATCAATGAAATTATGAAATAAATCAGCAAGCAAATTCAAGTAACCAAGACTTTTTTGATTTTTTTTCTTCCTAGTAGTAGTGACTGGCTGATGGATCGTTTGCTCAACTTGCGATTCAATCTCAGTCTGACAATGATGCCAATAAAATAACTTTTCCAGAAGAAAAAAGAAAGTAAATCCAAGGATTAAAATCAAGTTCGCTGTCAATAAGCTCAAATGGTCTGTACTTTCTGGCAATAGATGGAAAAAAGCACCGCCCATCATCGTTCCCGCCGCTAAAGCGACTAAAAACAAACTCAATTGATTAATTTTTTGTTTACCTAAAATTAGCCCCAATGCCCCAACTAAAGATAAACTACTGACTAGACTGGTAGCAATAATCACTTCAATCCAAATTGACATGGCGCTATTTTAACACTTAAACAATCATTCTTCCTGCGATAAAATGGGCTTCCAACTATGTCGATCATTCAGAGTCAGCCAAACAAAAAACGAACGGTTACCGATGAGAAAAGCCCATTAAAGCGGTGGTGGTCATTTTTACTGCCCCTAAGTTTGGTCTTCTTCTTATTCTCAGGTATTTTGACTTTTTTGGCAATGAAAGCGTCAACTGCAAAGAATAAACAGCCTCCGCCAAAAGTGCAAGTTGTTCCTAAACCAACAAAGTTAGAAAACACAGCAATTTTACTTATGGGTTATGGTGGTGGCAACCATGATGGCGGCAAATTAACAGATACGATGATTGAGGCCTATATTCAACCAGAAAAACGACTGGTTAGTCTTATTTCCATTCCTCGTGATCTTTGGATATCGCTACCGGTTAAAGATATTTACCATCGACCAATAGAACAAAAAATCAATTTTGCCTATGCTCTGGGAGCGGATGATCGTCATTTTTCCAATAAACCAGCAAAATATAGCGGTACACACGGTGGCCTAAATTTGGCTAAAGATGTTGTCGGCCAAATAACAGGTATTCAACCAAAGTTTGCTTTGGCAGTTGACTTTCACGGTTTTCTGCAATTACTTAAAAGTATTGGGCCAATCAAAGTCAATGTTCCCTATAGTTTTAGTGATAATTTTTATCCGATCGAAGGAAAAGAAAAAGAAACCTGTGATAAGAGTGCTGCGACGATTAAAAAATTAACGCAACAATATCATGGTTTTGCTTTAGAAAAACAGTTTCCTTGTCGCTATGAAAAGATTCAGTTTAAAAAAGGCGTAACGCTCATGGACGCCAATACGGCCTTAAAATTTGTGCGGTCACGACATGGTGATGGTGCTAAAGGAGATTTTGGCCGCAGCCAAAGACAAGAAGCATTACTCTTAGCCCTAAAAAACAAATTACTTCAACCGCAGATGATCTTGCGTTTACCGCAACTTGTCAGCCAAACTTTTAAATTAGTAGATACCGATATTACGACTAAAAATATTTTCACCTATATTCGTTTGCTGACAAATCAAGAGGCGACAAACGGATTGGATCACTGGCGCTTTCGCACTATTGTCCTGGACAACACTAATGTCTTCAAAGATGCTCGATCAATTAATGGTGCCTATATCCTCCAGCCACGTGCCTCGATTAATTTTTCGTCAAGGCAGGAAAAATACCAAGCAACTGCTTCAACCACTATTATAGTGAAGAAACAAAATCCATCTCACGATCCTTGGTTACCGGTAAAACAATTTATTCAAACAGAATTGAATCAATCTCTTCAGGCAACTGTGTCCGCCACGCAGATAAAACAACCATCAATGACTCCAAATGTCACTCAGTCAATGAAATAACCCTAGACTTCATCAAAAAATTCAGTTAGGATGAAAATCTAATTAGTAAAATATAGAAAGGTAATGATTATGTCCTCAGCAGAAAAAACTAGGAAAACTGATTATTCCGCCAGTAACTTTATCCAGTTTGTTAACACAAATTTTCTCTTAATTCTTATCGGCTTAATTTTGTTCGCCAGCGGTTGGTTCGGTGGCTCATTGTGGCAACAAAATAAATTACTCAAGAAAGGTGCTACTTCTCCGAGTGTAGCTAAAAATAATCGGATACCAACGCCAAAGAAAAGACGTGGTCCTTCGGTAGAACAACTTAACAAAATGCCTAAAATTACTAAAGAAGACCATGTTCTGGGTGATTTGAATAAAGCAAAAGTTGTCTTGGTTGAGTATTCTGATTTAGAATGTCCTTACTGTAAGAGATTTCATGCCACAACAAAACAAATTCTCGACACTTATAAAGATAAGGTTGCTTTAATCTGGAGACAATATCCATTGCCTTTTCATGCCAATGCTAAAAAAGCGGCAGAAACAGCTGAGTGTGTCGCCCAGCAAAAAGGCGATAAGGGATTTTGGAAGTATCTTGATCTCTACTTCAATAAAACCACTTCCAATGGCACTGGCGTTTCACCAAAAGAAATGCTTGTTTTGGCACAGAAAGCAGGCGCCAACCAAGCTCAAGTAGCTAGTTGCATCAAGGAAGGTGGAGTCGGAAAGCAGATCAATGCAAGCATCGCGGCTGGTTCTAAGGCTGGTATTGCTGGCACCCCAGGAACGATGGTAGTCGTTAACGGCAAAGTAAAAGAATTAATTCCCGGCGCGCTGCCTTATGCTCAAGTGAAAAGCATTATTGATAAGTACGTCAAGTAAACATATTAGATAAGTTTATTGATAAACCAATTTTGACGTAACAGGAGACTTTATGTCTGTCGGTGAAAAATTAGGGCGGGAAAAGGCTCATTTTTTCTCGGTGATGTTGGTTTTGTGGCTTCTGTTCTTAGCTGGTTGCGAAGCACCTGCTGGGAACATCAACAACTCAACAAATCATCGATTGGCTCAAAAAGTAGCCACCGTTTTTGTCCCCCAGCCCACTTGTAATCTACAAACGTCAACAGCTGATCTTTCTGAACTCATTAATCAAACTTATTGGCGTGCATTAGTTGATAAAGTTAAAAGGGATAATTCCTTCATCTACTCTACGCCAACCGAGCTTGTTTTAGCGATCATACAGCAAGAAACTCGTGGTCGAAACAACGCTCAATCAAGTTCAATGCTAGGAGGCGCTTCCGGTGCAATGCAGATTGGGAACTTTTGGTGGATAATTTGGAGTAAAAAACCCCCGACATGGTTGACCATAAAATTGGAGACACAAGGACACAAGCGTCGCGCAGATGGCAAATTTGAAGCTGGCGTAATTTCTCAATATCTTTCTAGTCCGGAAGGACAGGTAACGGCTGGTCTATATCTACTCGATGAGGCTCTCGCCAGATGGCAAGGTAGCGTTTATGCCGCTTTGGCTGACTATAACGGTGGCATTTATACTGGAGGATTCTGGTCCAAATGGAGTCAATACGCCTACGCGCATGGTAAAAACCCTCTAGATACCAATGACGCCTATTATCGTCAACTAAAAACAGAAACAATTGAAAGTTTTGCAAAGTTTTTAAAGCGAAAGGGATACGAGGATAATCATGACATAGCAAAGACAAAAATGGAGGAAACAGAGGCCTATGTGAGATTAATCACCATTCACTTAGGCGCGCGCAATTGTTATCTACCAAAGGAACAAAGAATAAGAAAGGAAGAGATTAACATGACGCGCCATTACTCTACTTATACCATACATCGTGGCGACACCTTGACTAGTATCGCAAAAAAATACGGCACAAATATAGCCACTTTAGCTGCGCTCAATCCTCAAATTACAAACGTGGATTACATTCAGGCCGGCCAAACAATTAAAATACCACAGAAATATTCACCTTAAAGCAAAAACAACAAATTTGATGATTTCAACGCTTAATTGCTTTTCCTTGAGCATTCATACAGTAGTCTGCCCAACTTTTGGGATAACCGTAGGGATTAACTTCAGTACATTGAGGCACACCTTGACCAACATAGGTAACCTGAACACCAGTTTGATCAACAACAGCAAAAAAACCGGCTCCACCCATCGCGCCTTCTTCAGAAACAGTCCCACGCAAAAGCACTTTTGTCGGTTGTTTTACTTGCTCACCTGTAGAAAATTTAATTTTATTTTCTGCAATGCCAGTTTTTTGACTTAAAGCTTGAATCAGCTCATTCTTTGTCCAAGTAATTTCTGCAAGAGTGGGTGTTGCCGTAGCTGCTGTAGTTGGTGGCAATGATGGAGTTAACGATTTGGTGACTTTGGCAGTAATACTAGCTGATTGGGTTACTTTGGGAGACAAGGAAACCTCTTCTTGAGATTGATTCATATTCGGCAAATTAATCTTCGCTTGAGTTAGACCAAAGTAAACTCCACCGGCAATAATAATAGCACCAAGTAAAATAGCAAAAGTGATTTGAGTAGTTTGATTCATAATAAGTACTTTATATCATTTAAAAATCAAACTGGCAAATTCTGTTAAAAAATAAATTTAATTTTAGCAAAGATGATAA
>WFRK01000009.1 GCA_015486535.1 Candidatus Microgenomates bacterium
TATTTGGCTCTATGGCGACAAAAATTAAATTAATTTAGGCTTAATGATGAGAAAACCAAAACTAAAAGAAAAAAACCCGCCAGTTTCACTGATTATCACTGTTTTTAATGAAGCAAAAACAGTTGACCATCTTTTGAAAGCTTTGAAGGAACAAACCCATCCCGCAACTGAGATTATTATTGTCGATGGTGGTTCAACTGATGAGACTTGGACGAAATTGCAATCTTGGTCGAAACAACTGCCCCAGTTACATATTTTTCATCGATCAGGTAATCGCGCCATCGGACGCAACTTAGCGATTAAAAAATCCCGTTATCAACTGATTGCAATCACCGATGCCGGCTGTATACCCCAGAAAAAGTGGCTTGAGATATTAGTCAAGAAATATCTGGCTACCAAAGCGGATGTGATCGCCGGTTATTATCAGGGTGCAGCTTATACGCCACTCACCGAGGCGATTATTCCTTATGTCTTGGTCATGCCGGATAAAGTTGATCAAACCAATTTTTTACCGGCCACCCGTTCGATGTTGCTCACTAAGAAAATTTGGCGCAAGATTGGCGGCTTTGATGAAACACTTGATTCCAGTGAGGACTATGATTTTGCTTTGAGATTGGTGGAAGCAAAGGCTGAGATCGCTTTTGCTGACAAAGCTTTAGTAACCTGGTGGCCACGGACCACTCTTGCCGACTTTGCCGTCATGATTGTTGAATTTGCTTTTTGGGATATTAGGGCCGGTCATTTACGTAAAAAAGTTCAACTGCTTTTTTTACGTTACATTGTCTTTTTTCTTTTACTGTCAATTTATTTTGAAACACATGCTTATATTTGGCTTCTCATTTTGATTTTTATCTCAGTTGTTTATCTCATTTGGGCAATTACCAAGAATAAACGCTATGCTCCTCACGGTTGGTACTGGTTGCCCGTTTTGCAGTTATTGAGTGATCTGATGGTAATGGGAGGAAGTATTCTTGGTTTTATTGATCGAATCGTAGTCAATCAGTCGGTGCCAAAATAGCGGTCTCCATAATCTCCTAATCCAGGCACAATGTATTTTACTTCATTCAATTTTTTGTCAATACTGGCGGTAAAAATTTCAATGTGAGGAAACTCTCGACGGATTGCCTCAATTCCTTCAGGAGCAGCGATGACCGAAACAACGCGCATTTCTTTGGGATTTTTTTTGGCCACCCTTCTCAAAAGATGAAGAATGGAGCCACCGGTGGCCAGCATCGGGTCGGTGATAACAACAACGGAATTAGCCTTAATCGGGGGTAATTTCCAGTAGTATTCATGTGCTTGAGCAGTCTTTTCATCTCTTTCTAAACCAACGAAACCAATCTTTGATTTAGGTAAAAGTTTCATAGCGCCGAAAAGCATCGCCAGGCCTGCTCGTAAAACCGGCACAACAATGACCTCGTCAGCCAACTTCTTTGCTTTTATTTTTGTCAAAGGAGTCTCAATTTCGACTGTGTTAAAGTCTAGTCCCTGAATGGCCTCAGAAAAAAGTAGGTAGCAGATTTTATCTGAATGGCGGCGAAAAGCTGAAAGTGAGGTTTGCTTATCTCGTAAATGAGTTAATGAATCGACCACAAAAGGATGAGAGATAATGTGAGTTTTTGTCATAGTGGCACTTCTGTTTGATTTGTTAAATTAACAATATAGTAGCAGATTGGTAATAATTTTGTAGAGTATAATAGGAGCCACTCAAAGTCTCAAAATAAAATCAAAAGTTTGTAAGCAAGCGAAGATAAGATTGAGCAAATTGAGACGATCAGTTCAATTGGTTCATCACGGAACAGGTTTGTTGGCATCTGAGCGTGAAAAGAAAAGAGAAGTTTTTGAAGACAAGTGAAGGCAAAAGGATGCTAAAATTACAGCTAGGAGATTTAGTTGGTTAATATGTACTACGTTTATAGTAGGAGGGATGCAGGAGCGGTTTAACTGGCAGCTCTCGAAAAGCTTGCGGCTTTCAAGTCACGTGGGTTCGAATCCCACTCCCTCCGCCAA
>WFRK01000010.1 GCA_015486535.1 Candidatus Microgenomates bacterium
CCAATCAGTTTCAAGCCTTTGCGTTCAAAACGCGCAATAATTTCTCCGATCAAACCCCGTTGCAAACCATCAGGTTTGACTAAAACAGCGGTTCGAGTGGTTTTTTGATTTTTATCTGGCATGAATGAAATCCTTTATGTCTCTTATTAATGGTCCCATTCTAATCTAAAAGCAAGCCACTTTGCAAGCGGCACATACCGTGCTCCTACCAGGAATCGAACCTGGAACTAACGCTCCGGAGGCGTTTGTTATATCCGTTTAACTATAGGAGCTTTTGTCGGAGTGATTGGACTCGAACCAGCGACCTCACCGTCCCGAACGGTGCACTCTAGCCATCTGAGCTACACTCCGTCTTCAGCTAACATAAGACCGAAACTCTTCCGCTTTAAATGGCCCAATTAAAGCGAGCCGCATCGCATCCGGTTGAATCAATTCCTGCGCCAGTTGATTAACCGATGTAAGTTTAACGGCTTTCAATTTTTTCAACACTTCAGTTGGTGTCTCTGTCTGGTGTAAAAGAATGTCTTTCAAACCAAACCATTGCGCCAAACTTCGACTATCTTCTAATGACAAAGTAATATTGCCTGTCAGATATTCTTGAGCCCGGTTCAACTCTGCCGCGGTGATTGGTTTTTGGCCACTGGCCAGTTGATTAAATTGGTCAATAATCACCTCCACTGCTTGATGTACTCGATGGGGATCAACCCCGGCAGAGGCGCCAAATGAACCGGTATTGTGATACTGATCCACGTCACTGCGCACGTAATAACACAAACCTCTCTTTTCCCTCACCTCGGTGAATAAGCGCGAACTCATGTTGCCACCCATAATTGTCGCCAAAAGTGAAAGAGCATAGCGACGAGAATCGGCGAGACTGATACCCGGCCAAGCAAGAATTAAATGAGTTTGCTCCGTTTTTTTCTGCACCACTTGCATTCTTTTTTGACTGAAAGCTGGTTCTTGGGCGGCTAAAGTTTGCGTTGGTTGCCGCTGATTTTGCCGCGATGGTAAGGAAACACCAAAATGGGATTCGATCTGTTTCACGGTTTGGGGCTGGCGCAAAACTTGGGCATCGCCCGCTACCACCAGAGTCAAGTTGGCCGGCCCATACCATTGACGTAAAAACTTTCTAAAGTCAGCTGATTGGAATTGAGCAATCGACTTTTTTGTGCCAATAATGTCATGTTCCAAACCGGAACCGGCATAGATCATCTGTTCAAAAACATTGCCAATATACTGCATCGGCGTATCAAGATACATATTAATTTCTTCAACAATCACGCCTCTCTCTCGCTCAATATCCTCATCTTTCAGCAACGGCGCAAACATCATTTCCGCCAAAACATCGAGCGCTAAATCGAGATGGCGACTGGCAGACTTAATATAGTAACCGGTATATTCTTTGCTGGTAAAGGCGTTACTTTGGGCGCCAACCGAATCCAGTGTCGTCGCCAAACTCATCGGTGTGGGATATTTCTTTGTCCCTTTGAAGACCATGTGCTCAAAAAAATGCGCCAGACCCCATTGGGCTTTTGTTTCAAAACGCGAACCGGTATTACCCAAGACCAAACTGGTAATCGATTTTACCCCGGGCATCGGCACCAAAATGACCGATAAGTTATTGGCTAACTTAAACTGCATTTGTTTCATAGAGACATCTTTCTATTTTATTTAACCCACCTTTATTTTAACCGGATTTTCTTTTCTTGGCTCACCAATCGGTTTATTAATCAAGATTGAGACTACATTTCTTCGACTGTTTCAATCCCCAAGATCCATAAACCATGTTTCAATGTTTGGGCGAACATTTCAATCAGAAGCAAACGACGCTGGATTGGCAAAGGCAGATTTAAAACTCGCTCGCGCTTCTTTGTGACTGAATTCAATGGTGCCAGTTGATCCAGAATGGTGATTTTCTCATAAAAACGACTAAAACTCTGGGCTAAATAAAACAGATAATTTGCCAATAAATGCGGCGCCAACGCTTCAGCCACTTGATTAACAATATCAAAATAATGATTAAGATTTCGTAATAAATCAATCTCCTCTTTTTCTAAATCAGCCAGAAAATGTTCGTCTTTATCGACTTTATTACTTAATAATATATCAATCACGAAACTTTTGTTCAAATTAAGTTGTTTTTCTAACCGGCGCCAGATGCTTTGGCTCCGAACATAAGAATATTGCAAATAAGGACCGGCATCACCATGAAAGGCCACAGAAGTTTTCGGATCAAAAACGAGATCGTCACCCAAGTTAGATCTCAGTAAGGCATATTTAATTGCCGCGATGGCCACCTGACGACTGGCCCGTTTTTTCTTGGCCGCAGATAATCCCTTTCTTCCTTCCAACGCCTCCTCGGCCAACTGATAAATCCGATCTAAAAACTGCTGCGCTTGAATTACTTTACCTGTGCGACTGGACATTTTCCCTGAGGTTAGACGGACTAAACCGTGAGAGATATGTTGCGTTTTTCGGGCCAAATCAGGTAATGTGAGCTTCATCACCTGCAACAATACTTTAAAATATTCATCTATTTCATTTGCCGTCACAATGATTGAGCGATCATAAGCAAATCGTTTATACTTTATCGGCGCCAAACCTAATTCTTTCGCTTCGTAAGTGGGCAAACCGAGAGCGTTAATGAAAACACGTGTGTGCAAACCATATTTCTCTCCCGGAAAAACGACTGCGCCTTGGCTCTCTGCAAAAATTCCTTGGACCAAAAAACGCTTGACAATTTTCAGGCCCACTTCGGCCACTTCACTTTCGAAAAAATAATCGTCAAATTTGGTTCCCAGTTGTTCGTAAATTAACTCAAATGAGGCCAAACTCCAGCGGCGACCGACAAAGTACATCCGGCGAATGAGATCGAAATCAAATTGATCGAGTGCAGCCGTTTTAAGATATTGTCGATAATCAACTTGCGGTTTCCAACCGGTTTCCGCCACTAAGCGCTCTTGCGCGACCACAAATACCAGATAATTCAACTGTTTTATCTCGGTCGCCGCCGATTGGTCGGTTTCATAGTGCTCTGCTCCATAACTGTAAGCTTTACCTAAAAATGTCACCCGCTCTTTGAGGGGACGGTGACTTAATTCTTCAATCGATTCACCCAACTGCCACCAACCCCAAAGGGTTTTCGCTACATGCAAACCGACGTCGCCTTGGTAACAAACTCGTTTCACCGTATGGCCTAAAGCTTCAAACGTGCGCGAAATCGTCTCGCCAACCGTATTGGTGTAAAGATGGCCAACATGGAGCACTTTAAACGGATTTGGGTCGGTAAACTCAACCATAATTCTTTTTGTTGTTTCAGTTTTCAAATGGGCTCGAATTGTCTTTTGATTGATCAATCCTAAAGAACGCTGCCATAAAAATTGTTCAGAAAAATAGAAATTGATGAAGCCGGGACCGGCGGAAGTAATCTGGGCAAAAATTGGCTGATCCCCTTGTTCAATCAATGCCCGCTTCAATTTGGCGACCAGCCACTGGGCGAAATCGGCCGGTTGCTTAAAACCTAAAGCTGAATTTTGGACCAATGAAAAGTTCTGCAAAGCAACATTAGTGGTCAAATCACCGAAACCTTTTTGTGTCGGTGGCACTAGATTAACAACGACTCGATCTTGCTGGATAGTCTGGAAAATCTTCTCTAAGGCTTGTTTAATTTGCGCTGTTGGTAGCAGTGGCTTACTTTTCATCGGCGTTATTATACCAACTTTTCGCTTCAATGAACGGGTTGAATTCAGATTGTTAGCGCAAAATGAAAATGTCCCCTTTCTGCAAAGTAGAAATGTCCCCTTTAGATAAAAAACCTTCATAATCTAAGTTAGTTAATAGTAGCTAACGAAATGGAGGTCAAACATGAAGGGAGACATTTTCATGAGTCAGAAAGAAATC
>WFRK01000011.1 GCA_015486535.1 Candidatus Microgenomates bacterium
CCTGATGGGCGAGCGGAGTTTGGCCGGAAAGGGGTTTTTTAGCAAGTTGAGAAAACGGTGTTTGGCCGATTGGGTGAGCGTAACCGGCGGTGGTAGAACCACCAATGCTGGGCGCGGCGGCGGATGAACCGAAGAGACTATTTTGCAGTTTTGCACCGAGTAGAGCGCCTCCGTAGAAACCCGCCGCCGCGCCCGCCGGTCCGGCTAAACTTCCCACAGCGCCACCGACCACCCCACCAATCCAGCCACCGGCAGTGCCGAGTGCCTGCATCAATGGAATCATCAGGGCGCCGCCGGCTATTGCCGCTGCTCTTCGTACTTGTTTGTTAGATAAGAGTGAGGCGATTGTTGCCAAAGTGCCGACGCCGGTTAAGGCGGCGCCCGCTTTTAACAGGGCTTTTTTAGCGAACTTCTCGGTTGCTTTCTGCCTTAGATGTTGCAAACTACGCTGCCAAGTTTGATTAGTTAATTGATTTTTTCTTTTTGGACCACCCCACATCTGGCGCAACTGTCGCGCCAGTCCACCTGCCTGAGATGGTGGTTGTATTTGTTCGCTTTCAGCTAAAGCGTGAGCTGCCGCCAAGGGAGAGGTGACCGCTGCTCCAAGAATGGCTGGTGTTTGATCATTACCAGCAGCCCTTAAGCCCTGCTGATAATTAATTTCCGCCGCATTGGCGTCAGCCGCTACCAATTGGAGTCCACTGACCAAAACTAGTTGGGCCGCTTCAATTTCCAATAAACGCCTATAAGCGCGATTAATCACGATAGCTTCGTGTAATAGATGGGCCGTTTCTGCGTCGAAAAAGACTTCTGCCTCCGTTGGTGTAACACCTTCTTCAGTAACATTCTCTGTTGCTTCAGTTGTTGCCGTTTCAGTTACTGCGGTTGTTTCCACTGTTATGTCAGCGCCTGCTTCGGTCAGCGTCTTTTTTCTTTGTTCCTCTTGCTGTTTTAACTTAACCTGTTTGAGAATCTTGCTTAATTTAGGGGCAACGAGCAAGAGTTGCTCGGCATTAATGGGATATTTTCCTTCCGCATCCGGCTTTAAATCGGTGGCTTTGACTCCGGCCGCTTGCAGGATAGCTAACTGTTGTTCGGGAGTGAATGTTGCCGCAATCCCATTTAGCTGTTGCAGCCATTTTTTCTTGGCTTGATCCGTATATTTTTGATCTTGAGCCAAAACCGCCACCACTTCTTCCACCTCCATTTTGTCATCGAAAAATGCGCCAATCAAACCCGGCTTTAGGGCGGCGACAGCACCATCGGCCAAAGCTTGACTGCGATCGTCGGGTAATCTTGCACCTAAGGTAATGGCATTGCTTGCTACCGCTGCCAACTCCAATAAACGACGACGACCATAGCGTTTGATTAAGCGCTTCACTTCGGCTATCAGTCGAGGATTGGGGTTTAGCAATTGCTTAATTTGGTGGTCGGGATCAAGGTAGTTGGCCAATTCTGCCGCACTGAGGTGGTCGATAAGATTATAAAAATCAGTCCGTTGATCATCGAAAGTGAAACCAAAGCTCTTTGCCAGTTGATTATCGCCATAATTAATGAGCAAAACATCCAATCTGGTTTCGATGGCTTTTAATTGGTGTGGATCAAGCTCTTGAGCAAAAAGTTGCTGGACGATTTTATCCAACTCTCCATTAGGTTGGCCGTTAGGAGCGATTGGGGAGGGGATTTTAATTTCCGCCGTTGCTTCAATTTTTTCATTGAGGCCGATTTTCTTGGCAAAGCTGATCTTTTCTGCCTGATCCAATTGACTGAGATGCTGCTTATAAAGATCGGTAAGCTGAATGGCCAAAGAGCCCTGAGTGAGATGATTTTTATAAAATTTGTCAAACAACGCTTGTCGTTTTTGGATATTGGCAAAGGTGAGCGCAAGCTCGATATGATCTTGCTCCGCCAAGAACTGCAAAACTTCTTGCTCTAGTGATTGGCGAAACTGGTTTGCTTGAGGTGAGGTAGGGTCAATACCCAAATTAGTCAGATAATCGTAGAGAATGCGGTTATAAAGCCAAGCATATTCATAGCGAACGCTTTGGCGAATCTGTTCCGGTGTTACCGCCGGCACTGTAGTTTCACCTGCTTTTTTAGACGGCGGTTTTTCTTTTGTCGCTGGAGTAGCGCCAGCGCCACCGCCAGCTGCTGGCACAACCACTTTGGCAGTTGCTGCTGCCACCGGTGTTGCTGCTTCAGCTGTCTTCTCATCCGCTAAAGCCGCTCGTGTTAGCTGATCAACTTCAAAAAATAAAGGGATAACCTTTGTAGCCCAATTTTGTCTTAATAAATAGGCTTCGTCTATCTGTCCACTAGTTTCGTTTGCCAGGGAACCAATAGCTTGCTTAATCCGCTCTTCTGTTTTGGGGAATTGTTTTAAAGCTGCTCCCGGTTGATTTTGTCTAAAAAATTGGCCTAACTGGAAAATAAAATGTAAGACATCGCTGGGCCAGAGTGTCTCGTCATCATTTTCAGCTTCAGTGAGATGCTCAAGGTCAACACTCGTCAATCTACGAGAGGTTGATTCCCGAGCTAATTGAACAATGATCGTTTCTTTGGGCCACCAACCGATTTTATTACCATTAACAATAATCTTTCGTAAATTAGTGACAATGCGAGCCACCGTCGCCAACGATAAATTGGCCGGTAGGATTTTTATTTCATCCAGAGAGTGCAAATAAACTGGTTGCTCAGGTTTCGACCCTTGATCATTGGAAGTTTGCCGGTTTTGTTCTGCCATCTAAATGAATTATAGCAGTTTGCCGGAAGCACTGTTTTTGCAAAAAGGTTAAAATATAAGGTATAATGCAAACTATGGCGAAATCAGAAAAATCTCCTGCAGCTAAAATAAAGAGAATTGGGAAGAATATTAACACTCTTGGTTCAGATAGAGCTTTAGAGCTTGCTGGAAAAATCATCCACACAACTGAAGAGGAATTTTATGTTAGTGACGACGGCACAATAAGTGAGGAAGCTCTCGAGAAAGCCATGAAGGCCTACAAAGATTTAAAGGCTAAAATAGAACAACAGACTTCGCAACAAACTCCAGTTGAGCAACATCAAGAAAATAGTGTTTTAGCAGAAAGCATCTTTCAAAAAGATATTTATACTTTATTAGACGATCTCTTTACAGACACTAAAGAGGTTATGAGTGATGAAGGTAGAGCTTTGCTAAAAAAAGCCATACGAACAAAAACGAATGCTCTCAAGCCTAAGTTTATTCAAACTGGTAGTGAGCATGGTTTAACGTCAACTGAAGTTGAAACTAATTGGCAAGCCTTTGACCAGCTGGTTCAATCTACTTTAGGTTTGCTTATTTTTGGTATTTTTCGTCACTCATCTCTGAATACTACCGAATTGAGTGCTAAGCAAGATAAGTTATTAGAAGCAGCGGCAATAGACAGGGCCATGGAGGTAGTTGACAGTTTTAATAAATCACCACTGGTTGCTAGCCAAGGAATTGATGCTGAACAATTTAGTCCTACTATGGGCATAGTTCAAAAAATTGTTTATGCTATGGCACAGGAAATGAAAAAAGATTATGATTTTACTAGCACAAACACCGATGGTCAGTCTGAGCAAAGTGTTTATTCACGTAATAGTGGTTATACATCAAAAAAAGTAGATAATTTGCTCACAATGGTCACAAATCTCAACGATTTTGTTCTTCGTGATGGAAATCGGGTGAGTTTGGGAATTAAAGACACATTAGATCAATTTCCAGAGGAGGCGCAAAAAATAATTAAACTTGCAGCTAAATGGAAAGCGTCACGAGATGATATTGCTTCGACAATGGGTATTTTCCATGAAGGATACAACAAGGGAGCTCCAAAATTTGATGACGGTATTGCTGGTAGAATAGAACCAGATGGTCTTATTGCATCATGCGCTTATTATACGGGAAAGCATTCTGCAAGAAATTTAAATGCTGCTTTACTTATGTTCGTTGATCCTAGAGGAATGGATTTAATGGAGCGTGGCCGGCCACGGGATCGTGATGATTTTGAGACCTGGATGAGATCAGATCAGCAGAATGGAGCAATTGCTTTGCGGTTAAGATCGATCGATGAATTTAATAAAATGATATACCCATTCTTACATAGCAGACACTTTCACTTTCAAAGGTATCAACCAACTCAATGGTACGAAGATTTTCCTGGTTTTTATGACTTTTTTAATCAAGATTTTCCTGAAGGTTCTAAATCATCTCATCAATATACAATGGCTAGAAAAAGAATGCTCGCATTGTTGGAGGTGGCGGTTAAATCTAGCAAATTAGCTGGGGAAAAGATAGGAAGGAATAGGATAAACAATCAAGACGAAGTGCATAAATTAATTAGACAGTTTGCCACCCCTATTGCCTTAATAATGGCTTATACCGGTTCTTTTGAAGATACTGATAATTATAGATATCGCTATGTTCATAAATTCATTATTAAAGCAGTAGAGTTTTTATTAATGAATATTCTTCTTGCTATTCCCAGGAAGGAGAGAGGGATGGATAGGGATTATGATCAAAATTATAATCAAGCTTTTGATCAGATTATAACGGAAATGAATAAAAACACCACATTGTCTCACCATAGAGGACCGATTATAACGTGGTTGAATGCTAATAAAGAAACTTTTAGAAAACCAGCAAATTATTCGACTAGATTGAGCAAACGTCAACAAAAATATCAAGAGTTTGAACTCGCCCACAATCCAACTCTTGCGTCAATAAAAGCTTTACCTTTTCCGCAGAAGGCTATCGCTCAGGCAGAAACTTTAACTACCCCCCCCAAACCACCAGTCACTCCAACGGGAGAGTGGGTATCTGTAAAAAAGGGTGATTAGTTAAACCACTTTTATATTTCTATGATTTATTTGGATTGTTGTTGTTCTTTATGGTCATCCCACTGTTTCGCCCTTCTTTTTTTTGAGTTTTCTCTCGATTGAGCAGTCCATTTAGCACCACGTAAGTCTCTATCAAATTCCTCTTGATGAGGATCAAGCCATGAACTAGGTAATAATGATTGTAACAAATTTCTATCTTTTCTTGCCCGATCGATTCTACCTTCACGAGTATAGAAATTGGCTGCCTTATCAATGCCTGACTCCATCCATCCAAGACCAGTTGGCGTTTTTGCTCCTATAGCATTACTGAATGATTGGCCAATTTTAGTGCCTTTTCTAGCTGCTCCTGACATATCCATAGCAGTCATTTTTCCAATATTTAATAATCTTGCTGCAAGTGGCCCACTTGTATTAGCCCGAGCACGAATTGCAGCTGGTATCGCTGCTAAACCAGCCATTGTAGCTGCTCCGACAGCTTTAGTTGCGATTGGTACTCCTTCTTTACCTCGATTCATTGCTGCGCCCACCACCATTTCACCAAAGCCACCTTTGCCGGCGACGCTTTCACGCACATGTTTCACAATTTCCGGCATCGCTAAAACTAGAGCTAAACCCATTAAATAGGCAATTACTCCAGATTGACCACCACCA
>WFRK01000012.1 GCA_015486535.1 Candidatus Microgenomates bacterium
ATTCGAGCTTGGATGATGATTTAGGAATCATTCTGGATGATGATTTTGAGCGTTTAATTGCTCATATTAATCAAAAATTTGACGTTGACCTATCGGCTCATGATCTCAACGATGTCATTAGCACAGTGGCCGATTTAGCCAACATTATTGATGAAGAAATTGAGCTCGGATAAAAAACATCGTTATGTCTATACCTCTGTTTAAAAATCAGCAATTACTGACCACGGCACTGACGCATCGCAGCGCCATCAATGAAAAATTATCAACTTCTTTGGAATCCAATGAGCGTTTAGAGTATCTCGGTGATGCGGTACTTGAGTTAGCCACCTCGGAGTTTTTGTTTAAAAAATTTCCTCATGAACCAGAAGGAAAATTAACTGCCTATCGCAGCGCTTTGGTAAAAACTGAAACTTTAGCGGAAGTGGCACGCCAACTTCAGCTAGGTGAAAAATTAAAAATGAGTCGGGGCGAAGTTAAAAGTGGTGGTCGGCAAAATGTGTCTCTTTTAGCGAACACGACTGAAGCAGTCATTGGCGCTCTTTACTTAGATCAAGGTTTTACCGTCGTTAAATCATTTCTTGAAAAATACCTTTTTAACAAAGTTGAGCGTATGTTAGCCGATAAAGCTTATCTCGATCCAAAAAGTTGGCTGCAAGAAAAAGTTCAGGCCAAAAAATTAGGGGCCCCGGAATATCAGATCATGGCTGAATCAGGTCCGGATCACAACAAAATCTTTACGGTTCAAGTTTTGGTCGAAGGCAAAGTTGTCGGCATTGGCCAAGGCCACAGCAAACAACAAGCACAACGAGAAGCCGCCAGAGTCGCTATTGAGAAATATGATTAGTCAGAGTATAATCCAGAAATCTTTTGAAACAAAGAAATAGTACTAAACATCTTTAAATCATTATGCTTAAAATTAAACTCGCCCGGTTCGGCAAGAGAAATCAACCTCATTATCGTATTGTTGTTGCTGAAGCAAGGGGCAAACGTGATGGTAAATATGTTGAAAAACTTGGCCATTATGCTCCCACACAAACACCTAAAATTCTTCAAATCGATACTCAGAAATTCGTTTCATGGTTGAAAAAGGGGGCCCAGCCAACAGAGACAGTGGCCGCACTTTTTAAACGATTTAAAAGTGGTAAACCATTTCCAGCAAAGAAAAAAAAGTTATCTAAAAAAGCGAAAGCAAAATTGGCAACCAAAGAAAAGCAAACAGAGGAAGCAAAAGTTTCCAAGCCAATAGTAACTCAGGAGAAAAAGGCGACTGAGTAAATTAATTGAAGTTATCTGATGAATATTTTATGAAAAATCTACTTGAATACATTCTCATTCATTTAGTCGATTATCCGGAGGACGTCGCAGTTGAAACTCATGAGGAAGATGACTTGACGACTTATTCGATTAAGGTTAATGCGGCTGATGTTGGTCGAGTTATCGGCAAAAGAGGCAGCATAATTAATTCAATTCGCAATATTGCCCGTGTGCGAGCAATCAAGGAAAACACTAGGGTGAGGGTTGAGATTGAGACTGAAGATAACGATTAATATCAGATTCTTTTAGATTTTGCCAACTTTTAATTCCAAACAAATCTTCTAAACCGCCAGTGTGACTAACGTCAATCGGTCTATTGAGCACACGAAAATTCTCTAATTGATTCAATAATGCTTCATCTTTGGCAGTTGGTTTGATGACTGCACCTTTAGCTATCTGGCGCTCATTAGATAAGAAAAAATATGTTTTAGTGGTTAATCGGGCTGAGACTTGATCACTTTGAGCCATCTCCAATGATGACTTCTTATTCAAAGAAAATGACTTAACCGTGGTAAATGGACTGATTTTTTCAAGCAAAGATATAAATCGTTGCACCCGATCAAAGGAACCGGAAACGGTCATCTTTAATGTTAAACTATCGTAATCCTTTGTTGCCCGGGATTGTTTGGGCAACTTTGTTTTATCAATTGAAATTGATGAAATAACTCCGGGAGAAACCTGCAAAACATCAATCTTAATTTGATTCACCTTGGAAAGATTATTCAGCTGCGTCAATAGTTCCAACAATGGTTTCTTGGATGGTAACACCCGATCCAACACTTTCAAATTCTTCATTGTCACACTGGTCTTTAAATTGTCTAAATTAATCGCCCTTTTTCGTAGTGTAGTTAAAGTGCGGTTTTCACTTTCCAATTGATGCATTTGAGTAAAAAGTAACTGCGCTTGAGGCATAATTAAAAATAATAGTAGCGCTAAACTTAAAATGACCAAATCAATGGCGTAGAAGAGCTCCCTTCGAGTATTAAAATAAAATTTCAGATTAAATTTACGATCATTTTGCATGACTCTTCTTTCCTGATTGACTATTCAACAAAACACTCACGCTAACTGTATAGTGACCGAGATTATTTCTGTTTAAACTATGCTTTTCAACCTGACCAAAGTGCTGTTTCAGACTGGCCGAATTCAATACGCGCAAAACATTATCCAATTTAAAAACAGAGGGTACATCTAAAGAGAATGTGAGCGACTTACTCTTCTCAGAGTAGTTTAGACCAGAGACTTTGACACTCGCATCAAATAGATGGCTAAAGTAATCTAAAGCTTCTTGCTTATTTTTGCGCTCACCGAATAGTTGGGAAACGATCTTGAGTTTTCTGAGGAGAATATTGTACTCTAATTCGATCGATTGATTATTCTTAATTAAAGCCTCCAACTGAAGTTGGGTTTGATGGGCAGTCTTAATTTTATAGGAAAAGAAAAAGTTAACGCCAATCAAGCCCAACGATAAAATAATCAATCCACCAAAAACAAAAATAGCAACTGAAAGCCACTTTTTGTCTCTGATCTTTTCTCGACTCAAACGTTTCCGTCGTTCCTTGACAAAATTAATCTTATTTAACATAGGCAACCATTAATCATTTCTCATCATCATACCCACGACCACACCCATCACTGTTTGATTAATTCGCGATAGGTCTACTTTCTCTTTATCAGCCTTAACCGTACTGAGAGGTGAAACTAGCAACACCTCCACGCCCAGGGTAGCAGTGATTAAAGGCACAAGACCAACTAAGTTAGCACTTCCACCAGCCAAAACAATTCTTTTAACAGACTTTTGCGGATTGTTTGTACTGTAAAATTGCATCGATCGTTTCAATTGATCGATCACTTCCATTACTACCGGTAGTAAAACTTTCTTAATGCGACCTTCAAGTTGTTTTTCATCCAGACCAAAAGTACGCTTATATGCCTCAGCTTGCTTATGATCTAAACCTAAAGATTTTTCTAAAGTCCTGGTCAAGAGTGTTCCTCCACCAAGATGATGGGTGACAAATTGCAATCTCACCCCACTCATCATTGCAATACCCATACCGGAACCACCCCAGTCAACCACCATCGTGTCTTCATCTGTGGCTGTAAATTGAAGCGAACGAATCAGGGAGAGCATCTGTGTTTCGATCAACGTTGGCTCCATCCCTAAATCCTCGAACATCACCATATATCTTTCAACAATACTTTTACGAGTAGCCACTAAAAGCACCTGCATCATTTTTTTGAAACGATCTTTCGGTCGATAAATAACTTCATATTGCAATGACAAATCTTCCGAAGGAATCGGTATGTTTTGCTCGGCTTGCCAATCAATCGCGGAAGCCAATTCCGCATCGGAGAGGGGTGGAATCGAAATGACTTTGGTCGAAACAATTGATTCTGGCAGGGAAAGTCTCAATTTGTCGCTCGGCAGCTTGTAGTCGTTAAAAAAAGCTTCCATCACCTTTGTCAACTTCGTTTGGCTGGCATCATCATTGGGCACGGCAATACCACTTGGATTAAGTGACTCAACTATAGTACTAATTTTTGGATTGGGTCCGGGATTACCCACCAAAGCCTTGAAAGAGTAGCTACCAATGTCTAGGGCGGTAGTCGACATAGTTTTTTCCTTTTTACTTACTGGTGTTTAGCTTATCATTGCTATAAACGGCGTAATCCAAGATACTTGGCGCCGCTGGTAAAGCGTAATCAATCTTGACCGCTCGAGTCTCATTAGTGTCACCCGCTTGATTCACACCCCGAGAAATGATCGTGTATTGCTGGACCGGTAGAGCAGGGGAGCCAACAACCTGAAGGTCAGTATCATGATATAGCGGTTTGAAACTTACCAACAAATCGTTATTTGTAACGCTGAGAGTAAAACTATGTTTATAACCGGAACCGTCAGTTACATTTGTCGCTTTAATAAAATGATCGTGGTGTTGCGTACAGCCAGCGCTAGTGGGATCAGGACCAAAAGCTAAGTAGCGAGAGGTTATTTTACCGTTATTACGATAATAAATGGTCACTATCAGTGAGGCACGATCAGCGCAACTTGCCTCTTTAGCCCAATCAACCGTCAAGGTACCACTATAGACCTGACCTGCTTGGTTTAGATTAACAACTACTTTTGCCCCTTTAAGCACCTTCATGCTCAATGAAGTTTGAGGAGTA
>WFRK01000013.1 GCA_015486535.1 Candidatus Microgenomates bacterium
CCCCCGTTGGTTTACCAACGGGGGTTTTTAGTATCCATTAGTTTACTTGTCTTGCGTCAAATAGTAACACACGAATCAGCTGCGTCATTACTATTACGAGAACCGTTGGCGGAAAGAGCAACGGCAATTAAGGAGCTTGAATCGAAATATCAAGAGCTAGTTGGTGCTTTAGGGGATCGGAAGCAATAATTCCTTTGCTCTGTTATGTCACCATAAGTTATTGAATAAAGAATGCTTAACAAATGCCAGCGATGTAATGGATTGTATGTTTCAATAAGATTGAAAAAATAAAAACAAAAAAGGAAATTGGGGTTCAAGTTTGCTTTGGGAAATATCATATGAACGACGAATTACATCGCCAAGAAAAACAATTAGAAACAAAAGGTAGAACCAAAGTAGAGCAGTTGCTTAGAAAGTTGGAAGCTGCTTATAATGCACTTTCCCCAGAGAAACAAACTGTTTTTGGGGTATTTGCAACTTACATTTATATGATTATGCTGATCTCTCCGGAGTCTCTTCCCCAAAGAATACAACCAATGATTGAATCATTGAATAAGATGCCTTTACATAATATTAGTTTGTGGATTACAACAATGGTGGTTTTTGTGGGATCTGTTGATGGAGTCAGGAGAATAGTTACTCAAAGATTGCCTTTCTACAAAGCTTATGTACAAGTTTTTTTATTAGGTGCTGTGAGTGAAAGTGAAGAAGATGAGGGTTGATGGAGCTATTTTCTTTGAAAACCTGGCGCGTTCTAATCACTAGACGATAAGAAGCTCTTGAGATTGGTTTGAGAAACTCTAAATGTTGCGACCCCGACCGGATTTGAACCGGTGATCTTCTCCGTGACAGGGAGACATGTTAGACCGCTACACCACGGGGCCAATTAGAACCCTCATTATACAAAAGAACTGCTCTATTGCCAAGGCTAAAGTTGACGAGTGAAGTAAATGTAGCAATACTTTCTATGTCGATAGTGTAATTTCAGATGATCTCATTTTTTAGTAGAGTTGTTATAATGCAACGATGGTAGTTTGGCTGATGATTGGTTAGTGAGAATTTAGTCTAAATGGAAACTATAAAATGATGAAAAAGAAATACAAAATAGGTTTGTTTATTGGTCGATTTCAACCACTTCATTTAGGTCATTGGTATAGTTTAAAGAAAACATTGATGCTGGCTGATAAAGTCGTTATCGGTATCGGTAGTGCCAATGAACATGGAACAACAAATAATCCTTGGAGTTTCGGCAAAAGAAAAAAGATGGTTGAAAAAGCTTTAAGGCAGTTGCATCCGCAAGAAAGAAAAAGAGTCTCAGGTGTGGTGGGATTAAAAGATTTTCCAGAAGATGGGCCGTGGGCTGACGAAGTCAAAAACCAAGTGGAAGCAGTGGCGGGGAAAATAAAAAATTGGCAAGAAGTAGTCGTTGTTGGCAATAATCCTTGGACGAATCGAGTGTTGGTCGAAGCAGGTTTAGTAGCTTATGAAAGCGGACTCTATCAACGTAACAAACTGGAAGGCAAAAAGATTCGCAAGCTGATTGCTTCTAATGATGAACAATGGAGAAAATTAGTGATCGGATTTTGATCTGCAATTTTTTACTTGACTGCGAGAGCATGTAAAACGTGACCCCACGGGGAGTCGAACCCCGGTTACCAGGATGAAAACCTGGTGTCCTAACCACTAGACGATAGGGCCTAATCAGAGCCACCATTATACAAAAGAACTACACTCTTGCCAAGGTTGAAGCCAATACCTTTGAACGGATTCATCTCGGAAAAATTTTGTTAGTTGTAAAACACCTATTTAACTTCAACTATTCCAAGTAACATTTTCAAAATGTTCAATTCGGTGATCAACAATGGTAACGATGTCAAAACGATAATCTAAATTTAAATTTCTCTGGTTCATAAATGTTTTTGCGACATATTTCAAATTGGCCAGCTTGTGTTGATCGACTGCTTGTGAAGGATGGCCATAGTAGCCAGTTTCTCTTGATTTTACTTCAACAAAAACAACCTCTTTGGTTTGAGGATCAAAAGCAACGATGTCGACCTCTTTATTTTTAACGGAAAAGTTAGTGGTGAGAATTTCTAGATTTTGAGAAATCAAAAAAGCCGCTGCTTCTTTTTCTCCTCGATGACCCAAAGAAAAATTATGCAGTTTTTGTTGTTTTGGAGTTAGTTTCTTTTTCTTTGACTTTAACAGCACGTTTTCCTACTCGATCTCTCAAATAGTAAAGTTTGGCACGGCGCACTTTGCCTTTACGTTTCACCACTATTTTCTTGATCGCCGGCATCAATACCGGAAAGATTTTTTCTACGCCAATTCCACCGGCGGCAATTTTTCGAACAGTAAAAGATTTTCCATTACCTCGATTTTTGATCGCAATCACAATTCCCTCAAAGACTTGAATTCTGGTTTTTTTGCCTTCGATAATCTCCGTGTGAACCGCTACCGTGTCACCAACGGCCACCTGTGTTTCAGCATTATAATTAAAATATTGTGCCATGACGTTAATTTCCTTAAAGATAAATCCGGACAGGAAGTTATTCTAACGTGTTTAAACCTTTTTTGCAAAAGGAAAAATTGCACTTACTAGTGGGAATTTTTTACCACGGCTTTGAGATATTCCACAAAAATAGGATGTGGTTCCATCGGTTTAGACTTATACTCCGGATGAGCCTGAGTGGCTAAAAAGAACGGGTGAATTTTCCGAGGTAACTCAATCACTTCAACGAAAAAATCATCAGGTGAAGTGCCGGAAATAATAAAACCATGTTTTTCTAAAATCTCTCGGTAAGCATTATTAAATTCATAACGATGCCGGTGACGTTCAGAAATTAAGTTTTTAGATTTATCTTTAAAAGCATGGTGTTTGTTATAAATTTGATAAATAAGTGTATTCGGTTTCAATACACAGTCGTAGGCCCCCAAACGCATGCTCGCTCCCGCCCCCTTAATTCTTTGATATTTTTCATTGAAGGGAATATCGTGGATAATCGGATCAGGAGTATTGGGATCGACTTCAGTGGTATGGGCTTGTTTCAAACCGACAACATGACGGGCAAACTCAATCGAGGCTAACTGCATGCCATAACATAATCCAAGGTAAGGCACTCGTTTCTCTCGTGCATACTGAATTGCTTTAATTTTGCCTTCCACACCTCTATTTCCCCAACCGATAGGAACGATAATGCCATTTACCTGATGAAGTTTTTTCAGCGCTTGTTTATCGCCTTTCTCTAATTTCTCGGCATTAATGAAACTAATCTTCAAATTGACATCTGTATGCCATGAAGCAATCTCCAACGATTCCAGTAAAGACATGTAGGAATCTTTCAGCTCATAGTCGCCCGTAGCGATATACTTGGCAATGATGCCGATATTAACCGGATGATTTCTTTTTGTCTTGATTTTTTTCACTAGTTGTTGCCAACCATGAAGCTCTCGTTTGCCTTCTTTCAGCTTTAATTTTCGTAACACTTTTTTGTCAAAATCTTGCGCTGCGAAAACCAAAGGAATTTCATAAATAGTCTCAAGATCAGGGTTGGAAATAACATCTTCTACATTTAAATTGCAGTAATAGGCCACTTTTTCTTTGCGTTTATCATCAATAGCTGCTTCGGCCCGACCAACAATAAAATCCGGTTGAATGCCCATACTGTTTAACTGTCTCACTGACAGCTGTGTTGGCTTCGATTTTAATTCATTAATATGTTTCGGTCGAGGAAAATAAGTGACATGAATATGAAGAACATCATCAGGATAACGCAGTTTCATAATGCGGTAAGCTTCATAGTAAATCACATTCTGATATTCACCGGCAGTCCCACCTAATTCAATCAGAACAATGTCATGATCTTTGCCCAGTTGACTAATACGCCAAATCACTTCCTCCGGTACATAGGGAATTGCATCAACCGTGACACCATTAAATTTAAGATCTTTTGTTTTTTCGATCACCCGACTATAAATTTGACCCATGGTGGTGAAATTTCGATTACCCACTTCTGCGTGAAGAAAACGTTCATAAGTACCCAAGTCTAGATCAGCTTCGAGACCATCTTCGCAAAGAAAAACATCACCATGTTCGATTGGATTGATATTACCGGAATCAAGATTGAGATAGTTCTCGCACTTAATATTGGTGACGCTATAACCATGTGTTTTAAGCAAAGCGCCGAGAGAAGCGGCGGTCGCCCCTTTACCCAAACCGGATAAAACGCCGCCGGAAACAAAGATGAACTTGGATTGATGGTTATCAAAGCGATGATCTTTATGAGTGCTAGGAAGAAACCGAGTGATATTTAAACCATGAGATGAATTTTTCCCCATGGGCACTCATTTTAACGGCAAACGAAATTAAAGTAAATGGGGAAAATCAATTGACTGTCTAAGCATCAACTTAACAGTTGGTCAATTGCTTCCTTGAGAATTTTACTCCACTTTACCCCATAGGGTAAAAGCATTTTTTCCGGTTGACTACCGTTAGGAATAATGACCATGACCGAGGTTTCGCCTTTATGAGTTTTAAGCAACTCACCCAATTTTTTCAATGTTTCCGGGGTAGTTTTTCGGGGGATGAAAATCTCTTTTTCGGCCGTCAAATTCGGGCTCGATTCTAACTCACCGGGAAGCATAATTTTATTTACCAATAGTTGCACTTCCCCTTCTCTTAAATCAATTTTTGCTTTGAAAAGGACTGCTTGATCAACGATTAATTTATTTTGATATTGATTATATACTTTGGGGAAAACGACGAAATCAACTTTACCCGTTTCATCTTCTAACGTGCCGAAGGCCATTGGTTTGTTAGTTTTTTTTGTTGTGACCACGCGGACACGATTGATGATGCCACCAAAAATAAATTGATGATTTTTGTGCACAATTGGGTCGATAGCAGCAATTGTTTTATTGCTGTGTTTACTAATCAACTTCAAGGCGTGGGCCATGGGATGGTCTGTCAGATAAATACCCAAAAGCTCTTTTTCAAATGAGAGCAATTCCTGTTTCGGATAATCTTCGATTTGGGGGAAACTATCAACCATACTCGTTGCCGCTGTTTCGATCGTGGCAAAGAGACTATCTTGTCCCGGAGTGTCACTTTTTAAATTGGCAATTTTCTTTCTTATTTCCGGCAAAGCTTCAAGCATACTGGCGCGATTACTGAAAGAATCAAATGCGCCTACCTTGATGAGTACTTCCAAAGTGGTTTTGTTTACTTTTCGACTATCCCCGGCAGAAATAAAGTGAGTCAATGAGCTGAATTGGCCGACTTTTTCTCTGGTGGTTAAGATATCTTCAATCGCCGCTGTCCCCACATGTTTAATGGCGGTGAGGCCAAAACGGATCGCTTTTTGATTAAGAGAGCCGGTTTGTTTTTCGATGGTGAAGTCAGCGTTGGATTTATTGATGTCCGGTGGCAAAACTTTAATGCCCATCTTTTTACACTCCTCTACTGCTTGAGCAATTTTACTATCTCGATTTTGTGACACCGAGGCAGATTCAACGCTCATCAAGGCAGCCATATACTCGATCGGATAATTCGCTTTCAGGTAAGCCGTTTGATAGGCAATCATTGCGTAGCTGGCAGCATGGGCCTTGTTAAAACCGTAATTAGCAAAAGCTTCGATAAAGCCCCAGACTTTTTCCGCTACTTTTTGTTTGTAACCTTTAGCGACCGCTTGAGTAATAAATCGCTTCTTGTTTTTATCAAGTAATTTTTTCTTTTTCTTCCCAATGGCACGGCGTAAAATATCAGCTTCGCCCATGGAGTAACCAGCCATCGTGTGTGCGATCATCAATATTTGCTCCTGATAAACCATCACACCATAAGTTTCCTCAAGAATCGGTTTTAATGAGGGATGAGGATACTTAATTGTTTTCGGATTGTGTTTTCCTTCAATAAATTGAGGAATCAGGTCCATTGGCCCCGGACGATAAAGCGCTACCATAGCGGTAATATCAGAAAATTGGCTTGGTTTGAGACTCTTGGCGACGCGACGCATGCCGGCTGATTCTAATTGGAAAACACCCATCGTCTCTCCCTGCGAAAGAAGACGAAAAGTTTTCTTATCATCAAGCGGGATTTGGTTAATATCGATTTTTTTGCCAAAGTTTGCTTCAATCAAATTAAGAGCATCTTGGATGATTGTCAAGTTTCTCAAACCTAAAAAGTCAAATTTCAAAAGGCCGATAGCGTCATCAGAGATATTTTTATCCAGAGCATACATATCGTACTGGGTGATAGTTTTACCCGAACGAGAATCTCTTTGGATGGCGGTATATTCTGGCAAAGGTTTATCAGCGATGATAATCGCCGCCGCATGAACACTGGAATGACGAATATTACCTTCAACTTTGGCAGCCAAATCGATCAGTTTTTTAAATTTTGGTTGCCGATAGTAACGCGCCAATTCCGGAATAGTGCGAACGGCATCCATTAATCTCACTCTTTTTCCAGGTTGGTTAGGAATCAGTTTTGCAATTTTGTCCGGTTCTTCGTAGGGCATGCCTAAGACACGACCAATATCGCGGATAGCCACACGCGCCTCCATTTTTCCGAAAGTGATTACATGAGCCACTTTATCGTCACCGTATTTTTGGGCGACATAGTCGATCACGGCATCGCGGTTACTATCGGCAAAATCAATATCAATATCCGGCGGGGTCGGTCGTTGAGGATTAAGGAAACGTTCGAAGGCGAGTTTGTGATCGAGAGGGTTGAGAGCAGTAATGTTGAGTGCGTAAGAAACGAGCGACCCCGCCGCCGATCCACGACCCGGTCCCACACTAATACCATGATTTTTCGTCCAGTTGACGAAGTCTTGTGTAATCAAAAAATAGGTTGGATAACCTTTTTGATTAATAATATCTAGTTCGTAATCCAATCGTTGTTTAATTTTCTCCGTTAATTTACCGAATTTTTTCTTCGCTCTTTTATAAGTCATTTGGGTTAGATATTGGCTGTCGGTCATGCCCGCCGGAATCTCATAACGGGGAAAAACTAATTTGCCGGTCGTAATTTCTATGTTAACACGATCAGCAATTGCCAAGGTATTTTTAATCGCTTCAGGATAATCACTGAAAGCTTCCACCATTTCATTAGTTGATTTCAGGTAAAGATCTGGTGAGTCCATCATGCTCATGCGATTTTTATCACTCAACAACTTACGTGTTTGGACTGCTAAGAGAGCATCCTGCGCTTCGGCATCATCGGCTTCAAGATAATGAACATCATTTGTTGCCACCAAAGGCAGATTAAATTTACGTGCCAAATGTACCTGCTGTTTGGTCAAAGCGGCAACAAAATCTATTTTTGGATGATGCTGGAGTTCAACGAAAACATTTTCTTTGCCGAAAATTTGCACATAAAAATCAAGTTTGCTTTCCGCCGTTTCCCAATCATTTTGTCTGAGTGCCCGGTTAATCGGACTACTGGGGCAACCCGTCAAGAGAATTAACCCTTTGGTATGTTGACTCAAAATCTCATCGTCAATGCGCGGTTTATAAGAGAAGCCCTCAAAATTAGCGATCGAAGTCAGTTTGAGCAAGTTCCGGTAACCCTGATGATTCGTGGCTAAAAGAGTCAGATGAGCCTGATCGGTTCCCGGTTTTACTTGTTTATCAAAACGAGATTTTTTGGCGATATAGGCTTCAAGACCGATAATCGGCTTAATGCCTGCTTTTTTTGCTTGATTATAAAAATGCAAGGCACCATACATATTGCCGTGATCGGTTAAAGCAACGGCCGGTTGACCTAATTGTTTCACCTTATCGATCAAACGAGGCAGTTGGCACAAACCGTCAAGCATCGAGTATTCCGAGTGAACATGGAGGTGAACAAATTGAGCTTTATTAGCCATGCTTCACTTGTGATTGTAGCAGATTTTCCAAAACTTGTTTTACCTGACTCATGTTAACCTTTTGAGGCAGACTCGCTTTCATTTGTCCCAGGAAGAAACCAATCAATTTTTTCTCTCCTGCTTGATAACGCTTAACCTCATCAGGGTAACGTTGCATTAGTTGAGCCGCTACTTTTTCAAGTTCTCTTTGGTCGATCATGGTTGTTGCCACCGCTTGGCGATAGCGAGCAATCAACTGACTGCAAGGTACTTGATAATCAAAGGCAAATTTTTGATTAACAATGGCTTGGGCCACTTTATTGACTGTGAGACCGGATTTTTTTACTTTACTAAAAAAACGATTAAGTTTCTTTACCTGCTCAGCTCCGGTTAAAAGTTGCTTAATTAACTCATCATTAAGTTGGTATTTTTCCCGCCAACGCTGCTGTATTTCATCCGGTAGTAGAGGTAATTCTTTGCGCCAATCAGCGATCTGTTTTTCTGTCAATTTTATTGGTGGTAAATCGGGATCGGGAAAATAACGATAGTCAGCCGCATTTTCCTTTGATCTTTGAGCAAATGTTTCATTCTTGCGATGATCCCAACCTCGCGTTTCTTGTTTCGGTGTTATTCCCTGATCAAGTAGCCGTGTTTGGCGCTCAATCTCATAATTAATCGCTTGCTCGAGGAATTTGAACGAGTTGATGTTCTTCACTTCAACTTTATAGTCAGGCAAAGAACTATCCGTTGAAAGAGAAATATTTGCTTCCAAACGCATTTCTCCTTGCTCCATGTTTGCTTGACTAAAGCCAAGATAACGCACCAACTGTCTGATTTTTTTACCGTACTCAGCTGCTTGGGCTGCTGACTGAATGTCAGGTTCACTGACAATTTCCATCAAAGGTACACCGGAGCGATTAAAATCAACCAAGCTGACTTTTTTGCCCTTAATTGTTTGATGAATTAATTTGCCCGTATCTTCCTCCAAGTGAATTCGGGTTAACGCTACTTTTCCCTGACTTGTTTGCACTGCACCGTGGTAACAAAATGGCAGATCATATTGGCTGATCTGGTAACCCTTGGCAAGATCGGGGTAGCTGTAATGCTTGCGATCAAATTTGGAAAAAAGATTGATGTTACAACCTAAAGCAAGCCCAAATTTAATCGTCCATTCAACCGCTCGGCGATTTGCTACCGGCAAAGCTCCCGGTAAACCCAGACAGGTAGGACAGGTGTAGGTGTTTGGTGCCGGTGCGTGAAAAGGATCGTTTTGACAGCCGCAAAACATCTTCGCATTGGTGGCCAATTCAACATGGATTTCCAGGCCGCAGACTAGCCGGTATTTTTTAGTCACTTTTTTCATTGATTTAGTTTTTCACTTCAAACTGATAATTTATACTTCAATCTTATATTAAAAATCGACACCCCCACCAGCCAAGGGTCGAAAATCAAGAATATTAATTTTGTTGGTTTCTTTTTGATTTAAAAACCAACATTCCCACCTCCCAACTCCTCACTCCCAACTAATAACTCCCATCTCCCAACTCCCATCTCCGAACTCTAAACTCCCAACTCCCACGCGTGGGCCAACTTAATCATAGTTAACTCGTCATAGTAGTTAGCGACAATGTTGGCGCCAAGATAAAGATTTGTTTTTTTGTCGTGATAAATAGGTAGATTTATCCCCGGTAAACCGACAATCGAACTGGGTTCAAGCAACATATCCTCAAGTTCACCAAATGCCGCTGCACCCTGACTGGCACCAACCTTTTTAGCAAATCCCGGGCTGGTTAAACTGACTAACAGGTCGTATTTTTGAAATAAGCGG
>WFRK01000014.1 GCA_015486535.1 Candidatus Microgenomates bacterium
ACTTCAATAGTTAATTTGTTGGGTACGATAATCAGACCTTCATCAGCTTTAAATCGATCGGGTAAGCGTTCGGCAAATAAGGCTTGAGCAATTTTTACTCCATGTTCTGCATCTCTGACATAAATATCTCTGATTCTCTCCAGGCGTCTTTTTAGACCGGCGCGATTAACAATTTGAATTGACAATCCAGGAAAACCATTAAGTTCTACCACCATCGGACCCTTTTCTGGATGGATAAATAGATCAGCACCCATGAAAGTATAACCGGCGACATCTGCGGCTTTGACCGCAGTTAGCAAAATTTTTCTCCAAAAGGGAATACGAATACCACTCACTTTTCGATTTTTATATTGAGGCAGATGAGTAATCACTTTTTTCTTACCAAAAGTAGCGTGGGTAGTGATGCCAGTGGCCATATCAATACCCAAGCCAATTGCGCCCAGTTCCAAATTGGCCTTACCTCCCGATTCCTTGGTGGGAATTCTTGCCATCGCCATGACAGGAACGGAGTTGAAAACAATCACCCGGACATCAGGTGCGCCACCGTAAGCTAGTCTTGCTAAAGTGTGATGGGCGGGAACAAATTCTTCAACAATTGCCTGATAATTGCTGCCCCAGGTATTGTATTCACCGGTGAGAATATTAGTCAGATGTAACTGCAATTCTTCATCGCTGATTTTATTTCCTTGAAAATCTTGCCAAGCAGGCTGTTTTTTTAATCTACGCTTGATTAAAATGATGCCTTTACCGGCACTACCGCTTGCAGGTTTAATTACAAATGGCGTTGGCAAAGACTGCCAGTCGATTTGTTCCAACTCATTTAGTTGATTAATAACCAGATAGATTTGCGCGGTGGGAATATTTTGACTCAAAAGCAATTCTTTGGTTTTTAATTTAGAAAAACCGTATTGTCTTGATTCGGGAGAGTTAAGTTTCGTATAGTAGTAGCGAGAATTCATTCCCAAGATATGAGATGGTTTAACTGGCATGAGAATGATTTCCTACTCTTCAATAATGTCTTTGAAACGGAGTCTTTCAGTCAAACGAAGGCCGACAAATTTTCCCACTAAAATATTGATCACAGCAATAATCACGAGAAAAATTTCCGGTTCAAGCAAGGCAAACTTTTGAATATCACTCCAACTTAAGATAAGGGCCGAGATAAAGGCCAGCAGTAAAGTTTCAACAATCAAACTGAAGGCCTCCATTGGTTTCGTGCTTGCTTGAGCGTCGAGGAAGTTTTCACTCAGTAAAATTAAAATTAAAATTGGGAAAATACTCACCCCCATAAGGGTGGTAAAAGGGAGTAGTGGTGAGATGAGGAGTAAAGCTAAAATACCCAAAGAAACTAACCAAAGAAGTAAAGCGGTTCGCGGTAAATAAGGTAAATTAGTATGCTGGAGAAGTTTTTTTGCTAAAATGGCAGTGACAGCAATGACGGTAAAAATAATTAGGCCATTAACAATGCCAGTTGAGACGAAGGCAATTGAAAGTACGGCAGGAATATAAATGCCAAACCCCTTCAGCCCAATCACATGCCTTGAAGTGGCAATGATCATAGCGACTAAAGGAAAAAGAAGGACGAGCGTAATCGTGTTGACCGGTACACCTTGAGAGACAGCATGCCTAATGGCATATTGTAAGAAATTATTCCAGCTAAGCGGCTTAAGTTTGTGTTTTTCTAGAAATAGAGTTAAAACATCCTTTTTGCCGTTATCTGTTTGGGTAATATCAGCGTCCTTTTTTGCTTTAATTTTCTGGACTACAGCCGCCGCCGGACTGGCCAAAGAGGCAGGGTGCGAGGCTGTTGCCGCCGCTGAAGCCAAGTCCATCGTTGTTGGTTGAGTTAAAGGCACCACTGTTTGGGCTTTGACCGGAAAACTAAATATAAAAATGAAGAACAAAATTAAACTAAGAATGAATTGCTTTTTGATCATGAGTGTATTATATCATTTTATCGGTTGAGATTCATTTTTTGCCACCGATAAAAACACCCACCAGGCTTTGGATCATGCCAATGATAAATGAAATGATGAGTAACGTCCCGAAGTTTCCCAGCTGCATGCCGGCAATACTCATGGTTTGGATTTGAAAACCGGGAACCAAATAAATAACCAGCCAGATGAGAAAAACATTTACCACAATCGAAAACAAACCAAAAGTAATGATATTGAGTGGCAAGGTGAATAGTTTTGCAATCGGTCTGACAATGAGGTTAACCAAAGTAAGCACTAAACCAGCCGTAATTAAAGTGAGCCAGTTAGCAAAACTAACATTTGGTAAGAAGTAAGCGAGAATGAGTAAGGTAATGATTGAGTTAAAAATGATTTTTAGCATGAGTTCAGTCTAATTGATCAATAGAAGTATTGTCAAGTCAATTGATTTGAGACTAACGTTTTTTAATGACAGTGATGGTGCCGAAGATAAGTAAAACCACAATGGCACTAACGCCGAGGCCAATGGCGATCAGCTGGTTCTTGGTTTTTGTTTCCAGACCAAGTGTTGGCAGGGCTAATACTTTTGTTTTTAGTGTCGTTTTGGAGAGACGATTTTTGGTTAAATAAATGACAGGTGATAATTTTACTCGATGTGGTTGCCAGTCAGGACTAAAAATCAACAGATTAATTTTTTGTTTGGCGAAAGGTAAAAAAATCGGATTAAGCTGATTAAGTCTGATTATCTTTAAGCCTTTTTTATTTGATTGAAGCACTAATTTTACCTGATACCAGGCCGCCCCTGTTTCATTCTTAATTTCTAATTGATAAAAATTAGGTAAATGAAGACCTGTTTGTTTCAAGTTGAAACTGAAATCAGGCTTAATCTTTGGCCAGCGCTGCGCCAGATCAACAACAATATTTTTAGTCTTATTCGTTTGCTTATCAACATAACTGCCGGCTGGCAACGGCAAAATACTATTCTCTCCATTAATCGCAAAAACGAGATGATTCAAATCAAAATAGTGAAAGTAATCACGACCACCAGTGGTACTTTGCCAAGTGGGATCAACTTGTCGCCAAAGACGTTTTTGCCGATCATAAAATTCTGCCCAGGCGTGCAAGGTATCGCCTGCCAAACTGAGAGGTTTCAGTTGATTATTATTAGTGTAAGCGTAACCGGTCAAACGTCGTGCCGGTATGCCCGCCGTTCGTGCTAAGGTAATGAAAAGATCACTGAATTCTTCGCAAGCGGCTTGATGTGGTTTCTTCAAAGCGCCAATGGCACCTAAGCGGTGATGTCGGTCGAGTTTGTCAGTATAGTGAAGCGTATCGACACTGTATTGATAAATTTGGGCAATATCAGGGTGCTGGCTCACGATTTTCTTCATGATTGACGCTCCTACAGGCCAATATTTTTCACTCGCCAGATTCTTTTCCAATGATAGTGGTGGCAAACTTAATTGATTAGGTTTAATTGTTAGCTTGGCGGTGAGACTGGCATAAATGGTTTTTGTTTCTGAAGGATCGAGTTGATAGGTGGCCAGCCAATTACCATCATCATCTCTTGTGAGTTTGATCGGTGGTGGATTCAAACTGTGATAATAAACCTGCTGATAGCGTGTGTCCGGCGGCAAAGTAATCTGTGCCAGACTATTACTTTGAGAGTGATTTACCAGGTTATATCTAAGAGTTAAGTCGAATAATTGTTCATTACCAAAAATTGCCATGACCGAATGGTTGCCTAAGTTGTCGAACTGCAGAACCGTTTCGTTGTTACGATGCTCAATCTTTGTTGGTTGAGGTTGGATGTAATTTGCTTGTTGGAATTTATTGGGGACAATAATTTCCACTATTCTCCGATGATAACTTGTACCGGAAACTTTAGGAATATTAATTTCCAGG
>WFRK01000015.1 GCA_015486535.1 Candidatus Microgenomates bacterium
AAATTATTACTCACCGGCAAATCGCCGAAAAGGTCTGGCCGGGTGAAAATTTTTATCCGACTAACACAACTATTAATGTTTACATTCGCCGGTTACGCTTAAAATTAGGTGAATATAAATACCTGATTAAAACTGCCCGTAAGTTTGGCTACCAACTCAGTCTTAATTAATCGGCAAACTGAGACTGATGTGTGACCCACGATGCTGGAAACGTTCAAAAATGAGTTTGCCAGCAAACATCTTCGCGATGACATTTCTTGCAAAAGGCAAGCCGACGCCCCATCCCCCAAATTGTTTAAAAATCACTTCGGTTTTCCCGCGCGGTGCGAAATCGACGATATCAATTGCCAAAATTTCCTCAAACTTATTGGCACTCAAAAGTACCAGGCCGCGTTTTTTGGGGCCATAAGCTTCAAAAGCATTGTTTAATAAGTTGATAATTGCCTCCTGAAAATAAAGCTTATTACCACGCAAAATAATTTTTTGTTGCAAATGATTGGCTAAAACTAATTGAAGATCTTGCTGCTGAAAAAACGTTTTTAATTCCTGAAGAGATTCAATTAGATTAAAACAACGTTGACGGCTTTGACTTGTCGATCGGTCGAGAATAGACGTTTCGAGTAATTGGCGGAGACGTTGAGCTGACTGTTGGGCTAATTTTAACTGATGCTGTTTAGCCGATAAATTCTCTGCCACTAAACCGGATTCTAAACTGATTAGTAAAGCGGTAACAGGAGTAGCGAAAGCGTGTTGGAAGATACGTAAGTTGGATAATTTCAGCTCTTTTGCAAAAACATGATTGCAAATAGGCAAAAATCGCTTAAACATAATTTGGATAATTCTGTGCTACAGACTATCCAAAAACCAAATTATAACAAACTATATCAATAAGTCAATGATTTAATATCCCATAACTCTAAACATTTTTGCTGTGCCAACTTTGGATTGCGTGGCCGACAGAAACTTAAAAGAAGATCTTTTTTTGGCAAGCTCATTTTTAGGCGATTACTATTAACTAACAACCAGACTCGATCATAAGATTTTGCTCGATCAAGAAAACGCGATGGTAAACTTCTCACCGGCTGGCCGATACCTTCGACGAGGAGGTTAGTGACATTGCGACGATGCAGGTACATCAAAATACCGTCGGGCAAAGTACCAAAATAACCTTCGGTTGCAAGCGCAATCCGATTATGAACATTTTTTTCTTTTAATAATTTTTGACTGACCTCCTTTATCCCTTGTCCGGCAGACCAAGCTGTTAAATATTGCTGACGATCAACCGGTGTTAATGGCAATTGATTAACCGAAGTGAGCGCCCGGAACATAAAAAACAAACTGGGAGTGAGTGTATTAGCCAGTATTAAAGCTAGAGTTAACGCAACGAGAATTTTTTTGTTTAAACTTTTTAAACGTTGGATCAAACGAAGTAAGTCGTCTAAAAGAACTGCGTAAGAAATGGTGGCAAAAAGTGCTAATGGTAAAAAATAACGTGGATAAACGACCCGACCGAAAAGAAGAATTGGTCCAATAAAACTTAAGCCGCTGAGGAATAAAATAAGTTGGATGCGGCGATGACGGCGAAAAAATAATCCAAAAAAAGGAGCCAATAAACCGAAAGGAGTTAAGTAATAACTCAGTGCCAACCAATAACGTGGCCAGGCGTGGAGAACTGTTCTTAATTCTCCACCAAATAAAATTTGCTTTGGAGTGAATAAAAAATCTTCACCGCGACCAAACAATTGGCCAAAAGCGGGCTGCCATTTGAGCATGAAAAATAAACTCAAAGCAAAAATGATCGCCAAACCAATCAGCAACCAATAGAGCGTGAGCCTCTCGAGAGAGAGCCTAATTTTTGCTGAAAATAAATTAAGCTTCACTTGAGTGAGAGACCACAGGAATAAGCCGGGAATAAACAATACTGCCGGAAGCTTTGTCCATAAAGCCAAAGCCAAACTCAGGCTAAAACTGAAAAACCAAATAAAGAATTTTCTGTCAATCGCCAACTTGATTGATCTTGTTAACCACTTAATCCATGGTTCTTTTTTAATGATTGGTTGGCTCAATTTTTGGGTCAAATGTTGATTGAGTTTTATCAAAAATAAAAAAGCAAGACTCAACCAAAAAGTCAACATCGCATCCATTAACGCCATGCGCTGATAAAAATACCAAAATGGCAGGATGATCGCCAAGACCATACCGCTAATAATTGCTTCACGACGTAAACGAAATTGCTTTAAAATTAGACCAAGAACAATCATTTGGCCATAGCCAACTAAGACCGAAACAAATCGACCCGCCCAAAGTGGATCACTAAATAAATATTGAAAAGGAACTAAACTCCAAATGAATAAAGGTGTTTTACCATCATTGAGCGCAAAAAAGAGATAGCGACCAGCATCATCCATGATCAACTGCGCCCAACGAATATAAATCGCCTCATCGGCAAAAACCGGCAATCGTGTCAAGGCAAGCAAATGGATTGTGAAATAGATTAAAGTCAACCAAAAAACAGTTTTTAACCAAAATGCTCGTGATTGACTAGGATTATTTTTTGCCATAGAGTTTTTATTCTTTGTTTTAACAAGACACCATTTCAAGATCTCATTTTAGTTTTAACCGTTTGGTTATTTTTCTGGCTCGACAAACCAATTCAATAATAGTTTACTTTTTTGCAACAAAATAAGCCAAGCAAAAATCAACAAGCCACCTAGCCAAATGGCGGCTTTTTGTTCCAAGATGATCTGGGGTGTATAACGATCGTAGTACAACCAAGGTAAATAACGGAAGAGACTGCTGAAAGAAAAACTGATCAACCAAAGACACCAATAAAAGATTGTATTGGCCAACCAACTAAAAGTGTCATGCCGATCTAAACGAACTAAACCAAAGGTGATTTTTTGTGCTTGAGGCAGTAAGAGAGGCAACCAAACAAAACTCCAACTGAGATACCAAGGTAAAAACTGGCGCGAACGGGCGCTGAATAAAAGTAAAAAAAATGCGATTGAAAAAACCAGTGGCGTCAGTTTGAGAAGCGTATCGATCTTTTTTTTGAACCAAACAGCAAAAGTTTGCCATAAAACATGATTGATTCTCAAATAGGCGAGCAAACCAAGTAGAAGCAACCAAGGCAAAACAATTAGGGTCGCCAATTTGATACTGATAGAAAGAAGAAACCAAAGAGCGCTACCTAAAATCAGTTGCGAATCGCGCAGTCGGATTCGCCCTAAAGAACAAGATTGATTTTTTATGGCTGCTACCAACCAAATTAAAGCAATAACAAGAAAAAGCATCATCCAAAGATCATTATGTCCATTCCCTAAAAACTCAATCAGAAAAAAAGGATTTAAAAAGACTGTCGCCCAATGCCAAGTTTTCACTTTGATTTCAAGTTTTTGGGCTAACGCCTTCAAACTAAAAAAGAGACCGATTAAACTCGCCAAAGAAAACAATTTGAAACTTAACCAAGTTAAGGTAAACTTACCCAGACCAAGGACAAAAGGTAGAAGAGAGATCGCCGTCCAACCGTACCAATAAGGCGCTGGTGTGTGCGTATTATGCATAAAACGTGTCCAATGATCAGCAGCAAAATCTAGAGCAACTTTTGAATGTGGATTCGCGTGATAAACAATAACCATCTTGGCATTAAAAATATAGTTGAAGAGGTCGTGGGATAAAGCATTGTTAGCAAACAAGAACGGACTGATGAGCAGAAAGTAAATGAGGATTATCAACCATTTTTTCTGACGATAATGGCCTCTCAAAAAAAATGATTTTTTTTTCAAACCCGTGAGCATAAACACCCAAGCGACAAAAAGTAAACTGATGATGACAAAGTAACTCCAGCTAAGCAAAAGTTTGTTGGGCAGTAAATTTTGCCATAACCATTCTTGACTCGACCAATAAGGCGAGAAACTTGTAAAAATTAAATTTGGATCGGTTAAAATATAGGACCAAATAAAATAAAAACTGGCACTTATTTGCCAAAGTAGTAAACCGAAATAAAGAGACCAATGTTTTTTAACCTTTACTAAGGTCATACTTACCTTTCATGAAGGCTAAGCGCATACGGAGAATATCACGAAACATTCTTAAGGAGTCTTTTAATGGACTGACTCGATTTGTTTGGTGGTGTTGCCATTCAATCGGTACCTCTTTTACTTTGAGGCCCAATTTGTAAGCAAGAAATAATAATTCAACATCAAAAGCTCCAGTAAAAGCATCTTTATACTTTGCTTGAAGCCCATAAACTTGCAGTCGTTGAAATAAAATTTCTGTCGCTGAGGCGCTGAAAAGCTTGAAACCACATTGCGTATCTAAAATGCCAGGTACCGCAAGCGTTTGTACCAAGAGGTTGAATCCTCGACCCATAAGATGGCGATACCATGGTTCTTCGTCCCGTCTAGAACCAATCATTTCTCGAGAACCAATAATCACTTCATACCCCCTTGGGGTATACTGCCAAAGTTTTTTGATTTCTTCAATTGGAGTCGATTGATCAAAATCAGTAAACAAACGCCATTCTCCCTTTGCCAACAACATACCTTGGCGCACTGTCTGAGCCTTACCCATATGCGCATTAGCCACAACGCGAATGCGGCGATCTTTTTGAGCAAATCGATTTAAATCGGCTAAGGTTCCGTCGGTCGAACCATCATCAGATAAAACAATTTCCCAGGCATATGATTGCTGATTTAAATAAGCCAAAACCTCATCGAGGACGTGGCGTCTGAGATTACGCTTCTCATTATAGGAAGGAATGATGACAGATAGTCGAGGAGTTTTCAGCATAGATTTGATTATAAGCGAAAAGCTAACGTTTTAACACCCAAATATCCTGGCCATCAGGACCAATCAAGTGTTTGCCACCAGTTTTATTTGGGAAAATTTCTAATTCATAAATATGCAAAGCAAACGGTTTGATTCTACGCTTCAGCCGTTCATCAACAATCACAAGACGCTGCGCTTCATCTGCCTTACCTGGAGGTAGCACCGGTTGATTGAAAGCATCCAGATAATAACGATATTTCATACCATAAAGATCTTTCGCTTCATCAAGTAAAACCAAATTATACTTTTCATTCTTGGGCACGTTTGCTTGAATCAATTTGGCGGTTTGGGCAATTTCATCTAGTGTTAGACCGGCAGATCTATAGGGTAAATGCCGACTTAAAAAGAGACTCTCCCCCACTAGAAAAAAAAGCGTTAACAACCAACCAAGCATTTTTTTCCAAGCCATCAGCTCACTCAGGACAAGACCAATGGTTAAAGCGGTAACGGGGTAAAGGTAGGCAATGTAGTGATCGAAAACGGTACTGGTATAAAAACTTAAACCCGCAATCCCTACCAGCAGATAAATAAGAATAATGGAAAAAGCGGGATACTTTTTGAGTAAACGTTTAAACTTGATTAAATAAATGAGATAGAGACCGGTGCTTGCCAGCAAAAACTGATTGAGCCAACGAGTTTTCCCGAGAGTAATTTCAAATAAAATTTGCAAGGAACGACCCTGGGTTTCTTTGGCGGCACGAACAAGCCTGGCCAAACCTGACGTATTTTTAGTGGTGAAACCCTTTTGAGTTAAGATACGGATGAAGGCACGACTGTTCAACCAATGGTGTTTTAGATCAAATAAAAATAACGGCAAGAACGAGAATAAAATGAGCAAGCAAGAAAACAAAGTGTATTTTATAAGTTGCTTTAAGTCTTTCTCTCGTTTAGCCGAGGGGGGTAAACGCCAGATTTTCACTAATTGCACCAACCAAATTAAACCGGCTGCCGGCAGGGTTAACAAAGTGACATAGTGCAACTGGATCAGAATGGCAAAACTGAGCGCCACCAGCAACCAATATTTTTTCGCCTGATGATAGGCACGCCAAGTGGCCCAAATCATTAATAAACTAATGAGCGGCGCGGGGTTGGGATTCCAGCTAAATCGAGAGAGATTGATGGCAACCGGCATCAAAGCAAGTATCGCACTCGCAATTAACGCCCCGCGCCGCCCAATCAACTCTTGACCCAAGAAATAAGTCAGGCTCACCGTCAAAATTCCTAAGACCACCATGGCATAAATTGGACCCATCGGTGAAGGATAGGTTAACATCAACCAAGGCAACATCCAATAATAATAAAGAGGGCCAAGATACATATTGCCCACACTTGTCACGGGACCAATAAAAACAAGATTGTGATCCTTAAAAATGCGCGCCACAATCAGGGCATCACGGCCTTGATCGCCTAAAAATTGTTGGGAGTTTTTTAGATTATAGCTGCGAAAGAAAAAAGCCACAACGGTGACAAGAACAATTGCCAACAAATATAATTTATCTTTCCTTGTGCTCTTTTGCCAAGAGAAAGCTAACTTGGTGAGCATGGAGTGAGGCTTGGGCCAAAACATACCGACTTTAATGATTTTTTTGTTTTTTTCTCCAAATAAATTTATTATAAGCAAAAAAGTTCCAGCTCATGCCGAGTAAAATACCCAGGATGGCATAAAGTGTACCCGTATCAAACATAAAGTTAATCACGGGCAATCGGAACAAAGGCTTTAACCCAAAAGTATACTGCCCCACCAGAGCAAAAATTTGTTGAATAATGATTGATCCAGCTGAAGCGAGGTTGAAGTGAATAAATTTAATCGGAAACTGGACTAATTTTAACTGACGATCGGAGAAGGTCCATAAGTTGTTTAGAATAAAGTTGGATAATACCGCCATCTCAACAGAAAGGAAGTAAGATAGCTGATAATCAAGCCAGAGCCTAAAAATATTTAAGGTTGTCAGCTGCACCATTGCGCCAATGGCACCAACAACCGCAAATTTGAAAATGCGATTGGTTAATAAATCATGCAGTCTCACTTTAGTGATAAAAATCAAGGTATTTTTAATGTATTCCGGCCCAATTTTAGAGTGGCCATGTTGGCGATCTTTGAAAACAAACGGTACCTCAACAATTTTAAAGCCTGCTTGTCTCGCCAAATAAAGAAAACCAATCTGAAACGTATAACCGCTAAACCGTTCTGACTGTAGTTGAGGAACAACTTGACGATAAACCTTCTCCGTAATAGCACGAAAACCGCTCGTCCAATCCTTTAAAGAAGTATCCAACATCATTAAGTTGATAAATTTGTTACCAACCACACTGAGAAATTTACGATGCACTCCCCAGTCAGCTGGAATACCACCGCCATCAATGTAACGTGAACCGACCACCATCGCCGCCCCGGCATCAATTTGTTCAAGAAAACGGCCAATTTTGTGAACATCATGGGATAAATCGGCATCAAACTCAAACACAACCGTTGATTTTAATTGATCAAACGCTTCTGCCATCCCTTTCAAATAAGC
>WFRK01000016.1 GCA_015486535.1 Candidatus Microgenomates bacterium
TTCCTTCAAAGCTTTCAAAAGATGGTCAACTGTTTTTGCTTCATTAAAAACAGTGATAATCAGTGAAACTGGCGGGTTTTTTTCTTTTAGTTTTGGTTTTCTCATCATTAAGCCTAAATTAATTTAATTTTTGTCGCCATAGAGCCAAATAGGCCTCGGCTAATTTTGGCCATGTTTGTTGATTCGCCCAGCGAGAAGCGTCTCGGCTCATTTTTTGTTGCTGTGACCCAGATAGATGATTTAATTGTTTGACTAATTTTCTCGGCTCTTTTGCCAAAATCATAAATTTAGCGCCCGGATAATCCCGCAGATAACTTGCTTTCAGGGCGTGACTAAAAAAGGCCACGACTAACTTACCCATTGCTTGGGCAGTTAAAATTGATAGATATGAACTAGCGAAAACGAGATCGGCCGTTTGCAAATAGCGCATAATAGATTTTTGATCAATCATACCGGTGACCTTACCCACTTGCGCACACAATTGATGGTACGGCCCATCACCCACCCAAACAACCTTGATGTGAGTGTTAGTTTGACGTAAATATTCAATCGTTTCAAAATATTTTTCGATTTCATTTTCTTCCACCAGTCGACCGGTAAAAACAATAGAAAATTGTTTAGGTTTCAACTGTCGTTTTGGAAAATTTAATTGAGGATCAACGCCACCATAAGTCACCAAATCTGGTTTATCACCATAAAATTTCTGGATAAAATGACCAACATGGACAACCCCTTTGGCGAATTGGCCAAAAAATTTCCTCTGCCAAATATTTTTCCACGGAACAGGATAAATTCCTTCCCAACCATGAAAAGTAATGAAAATTTTTCGGTACAGAAAAGGCCAAACCGGTAAAAGCCACCAAGCAACGTCATGCACTTGGATGACATCAGCTGATTTTAATAATGGCAAAAATGCGTAGATTTGCTTCCAAACACTTAGCTTATTAGTTACTTCAAGTTTGTCATCAATTTGATCAACCGCAGTTATTTGCGTTTGCCATTGCTTATGCTGATAAGCTTTATTGACTAAACACCCCTCTTCCCAACTGATAATTTCAACTTGATGACCGAAAGCAATCAGTGCTTCACTCACTTTTTGCACGTGTGCTTCAACCCCCCCTTTATGAGGCAGAAATGAGGGAGAAATTTGGATTATTTTCATGCTTAAACTTATCAACTCATCAATCGGCGCAAACCGTTTGAAGATATTTTGCAATCCTGTTGCAATAATTTTATGGTTTCATAACTGGCAACAGAGTCTATTCTACTATGAAAGTCATCTTTATGAAAAAAAAGTTTTTCAGCAATCTAATTATCTTAATCACCATGATGGCATTGGCAAGCCACACACCTGTATTTGCCAAAAAATTAGTTTTTGAAGATGATTTTTCTTCCGGCACATTCACTAAATGGTTAACTACAAGAGAACACGCTGACTACTGGTCAATTAATCATCTGGGAGAAGCACAGGCGACGATTAATCGAGGCAGCACCATTGTTGAACTAGTCCCTTCTGACGATAATTGGCAAAGTCAATGGAAAAATATCGAATGGGATTTCGACATGATCACAATTGATGGTTTGGATAAAAATTTCTCTTTCAATTATCAGGACGTGGCCAATTGGTATGAAGTGCATTTTATGAATAGTCAATTTCAATTAGCTAAGGTTAAGGACGGTCATGTTCTCTGGAGTGTGTTCAGACCTTTTAGTGCTAACAATCACCAAACCTATCATATGCGGTTGATTTTGCGTGGCGCAGCTATCAAATTATTTATTGATGATAAACTGGTCGCTGATGAACTTGATCCTACTTTTGATAAAAATTATGGCAAAATTGGCATCAAAGCAACTGCAGGTTCAATTTATCCCACTATTCTCGCTTTTGATAATATTCGGGTTTATGACCTTGATCAAGAAGATGAAGCAGAGACGGCTGACATTCAGTTTAAACAAAATGATGCCGCTTGGGCAGAGAAAGAATATGATCATGCCAAAAAATGGAGTGACCAGCCAACAATTAAGCGTTGGGGCTGTGCTTTAACTTCCATGGCAATGGTGCTCCGCCATTACCAAATTAACAAACTGCCGCCGATGAATCAAGAAACACCGGAAGAACGGGAAATCATTAATCCTGAAACACTTAATCGCTGGTTGCAGTCGCAGATTGACGGTTATTTGGGAGAAGGGTTTCTAAACTGGATTGCGATCACACGCTTAACACGTTTAATCAACAGCTTAGACCAAACCGTTAAGTTGGAGTATCAAAATTTGAAGGTTGCTGACAGTACAAAACCTTATGTTGAAGCGATCGATGAATTAAAAGAAAACCGCTGGACAATTGCTGACTTGCCTCACCATTTTGTGACGGTTTATGGGATGAATGAAGCGCAAAACAATTTGAAAATTTATGATCCGTTTGCTTCGATAGATTGGTTAAGTCAATATGTGCAAAACAATCAAGCACCCCGAAACTATAAAAAGTTCGTACCGAGCCATACTGATTTGAGTTACCTTCTCTTCGCCTTTAATTCGGATATAGAGGTAAAAATATTCGACAAAGATAATGTTGATATTACCGATAAATTTAAGTATGTTGAGCATATAAGTGACTCAGTTGAAGACGGTGAGGAAAAGAGTCTGAATGTTATTGCTATTCCCAAACCGGCAAGCGAAACTTATAAAATAAAATTAACTGCGGCCCAACCTCTCAAAACCGGATTGACTATTTTTGCCTATAATCAAACAGCTGATTTAACCAACCTATCGCAATCAGATTTAATCGTCGGTATTACTCCATTAGAGTTTGAAATTAATTATCAAAAAGAATCTGCCAGCAGTTTGACACCAATAAAGACAACTCTTCCCCAATTATCAGCCACGGTGGATCAATTGGCCCAAGACGGTCAGTTACCTTGGTCAGTCAACTTTTGGTTGCAAACTTATTTGGATGCCGCCGCCAAAAACCAAGACGAACAACTGGATTCAAGCTACCAGTCATTGTTAGACAAACTGACAGACTGGTTCAAAAGCGATTTAAATGATTTGACTTATCAATATTTAAAACAAGAAATAGCTAAATCATTTTCTTGAAATCAAGTATAATGCCGCTTATGTCCCAAACAATAGTGAGCTCCCCTTTTCATTGGCAGAAATGGACTAAACCGATTATTGGTCTAGCGCCAATGGATGGAGTGACCGATTATGCCTATCGCACTATTCAAAAAAAATATGGCCAACCCGATGTCATGTTCACCGAGTTCGTTAATGTTGAAGGTTTATGCCATGGAGCGAAACGATTGATGCATCACTTTGTTTACAATCTTAATTCATCTTTGGTCAACGAACTGTTGAATCAACTGAGTCAATTTGATTGGCCAAAAGATCATTTAACTGCAGCAAACGATTTACCAGCAATATCCGAGCGTCCTATCATGGCGCAACTTTACGGTAAGACACCAAAATGCTTTTATCAAGCGGCACTTCTGGTTGCCTATATGGGCTTTGATGGCATTGATATTAATATGGGTTGTCCGGCAAAAAATGTCGCTTCGCATGGCGCCGGCGCGGGCCTGATTCAAACACCAAAATTGGCCCAAGCAATTATTCAAGCCGTTAAACAAGCGGTGATTGATTGGCGCGCCGGCGCCACCCTTAATCAGGCACCAGATATCAGTGGTGAAATTAAGCTTATGGCTAAAAAAATTGCTCAACTGGCAGGAGTAACTCCAAATCAAACTGCTCGGGAACGTAAACTACTACCCGTCTCGGTCAAAACTCGTATCGGTTATGATCAACCGATAACTAAAGTATGGATTAGTCACTTACTGGCAAATAAAATTGATGCCCTATCGGTTCACGGCCGAACCTTGAAGCAAGCTTATCGAGGTCAAGCAAACTGGGATGAAATCGGCCAAGCAGCTCAATTAGCGCAAAAAGCGAAAGTTGTTTTTCTCGGTAATGGCGATATTGACAATTGGGAAACAGCGCAAACAAAAATTAAACAATATGAACTCGATGGTGTGCTCATCGGTCGAGCCAGTTTTGGTAACCCCTTTGTTTTTAGGCCGAAGAACAGAAACAACAAGGTGACGCAAATAGACTTCTTTCACATCGCCCAAGAACACGCCCATTTATATGAAAAGATGATCCATATCAACTTAGCTTTGTTTGACTCATTGAGTCCAACAGCTACTCAACGAGCACAAATAAAAAATCTGACGCAACTATTCTTACCTATGCGGAAACATTTGGCTTGGTATGTAAAAAATATCCCTCACGCGAAACAATTGCGCAGTCAATTGATGCAGGCTGACTCAGCGCAAATGGTTGAGAAAATTTTGAAATCAATTGGGTAAACCGATCGTTGATGTTGATATACCACTAGTTATGTTTAATCTTCTATTAAACACTTTTTTTCCTCCTTTTTGCGCTGGTTGCAATCGACCATTTACTGTCATGTGCGACCGGTGTTATGAAAAACTTGATTTTTTGTTTACAAAAATTGCGCTTAATTTGAAACCAAATTATTTAGATCAACTTCAAGCAGCAGTTCACTACAAAGGGCCAATCATCTCTTTAATCAAAGAAATGAAATATCTTTCGGTCAAAGCAAACGCTCATTGGTGTGGGGTGATGCTTTACAAGAATGTCAACTTTCCCCAAGCAGATATGGTCACGAGTATTCCTTTACATCCACGGCGACAGCGACAACGCGGTTTTAATCAAGCAACGGAGATCGCACTTAGTTTTAGTCAACTCAGCCAGATACCTTATCAATCGTTGCTTATTCGTTCAGTCAACAATCCTCATCAAGCTAGTTTTCATCTCAAATCGACGCGGCTACATAGTTTGGATAAAACTTTTCAACTCAATAAATTGATTGATTTGCAAACAATCAAGAATAAAGCGATCATCATTGTTGACGACGTCATCACTACCGGCACTACCCTTAACGAAGCGGCAAAGATTCTGAAAGCAAACGGAGCAAAAAGAGTCTACGGTCTCGCAGTCGCCCACGATTGATGGTGGAGATGGCGGGGTGTGACCCCGCGTCCGCGTCTCATGCCTGAAACATCATCTACAAGTTTAGTTAAGTTTTACTTAGCGAGCAGGTTGGAAAACTCAACCAACCAAACACTACTCCTTGGCAATGATTTAGTCTTTAGCAGTTGATCCATTACCAAATAATCAACCGCTGCAAGATGACTCAGTTTTCACCCACCAAGCAACATCATCTAGATTGACTCAGTGGATGCCAGTTAAGCAAACAAAGTTGCGTAACGTGGAGTCCTAAAAGATCCGACAGCATCGGCGACAAAGCCTTTGAAGTCATCAAAAATAGGACTGTAGCTGTGTTTTAGTTCAGCATTTGTTTTTTTGACCCTGTTTTACGTCTTTTGGTCAAAGACGACTTGCAGATGTTAAAGAGCTGAGCACGTCAAGGCAAATACATCCCCTAACGGACCCGTATTGTAACATTTTCTATCGTTGAGTTCTACCCTAGATTCAAAAACCAACCCCCCTGATTTTCAACTCGCTCGCTTAAACCGATATCTTTATTTTAATTAACAAACGCTCACTCTCTGGCTGTTGACTCCAAACTTTAGTAACTGATTTAAGTCACAAAGTCACCAGCCAAGGGTCGAAAATCAAAGGGGTTGGTTTTTTAATTTCTATTCTTTAGATTGTTTTTTACTAGTTATCAATGATGACGATCGTTCAAATGCGAAGCCCTAATGAAAAACGCCAAGTTATAATATGCTGACTTGAATGAAGGTTCTGGTTTTTAAGTTTACCTTAATTACTAAAATTTAGTTGCCGATGTCAACTTTCCCTCCGTTTGCAGACGCCAGAATTTAGCATAAACCCCATTTTGTTTCAGTAAATCAACGTGCTTACCCGCCTCAATGATTTTGCCTTCATCCATCACCACAATGTGATCAACACCAACCACCGTTGATAAGCGATGGGCAATGATAATCACTGTTTTATGTCGGCTCACCTTCCAAAGCGCATCCTGAATCAATTTTTCCGATTCCGAATCAAGCTGACTAGTCGCCTCATCAAAAATAATAATTTGTGGGTTAGCTAAAATCATTCGCGCAATCGCTAAACGTTGTTTTTGTCCACCAGATAAACGAACCCCTCGTTCACCCACCAAAGTATCATAACCATGAGGGAGAGTGCCAATAAAATGATCCAGATTAGCCATACGTGCGGCATACTCAATTAATTTTGGATCCGTCGTTTCAGCCGCATAACCAATATTATAGGCGATACTCTCATTAAATAGAATTGGGTCTTGAGGCACAACACCGATAAAAGATCGGAGCTGACTTTTACTAAAATGACGAATATCAATTTTATCGAGTAAAATACGGCCTTTGTCCGGGTCATAAAAACGAAGCAGTAATTTCACCACAGTTGTTTTGCCAGCACCAGAGTGGCCAACTAAAGCGATCGACTGACCGGGTTTAATTTTTAAATTCACATCATGCAAAGCATGCTCCTTCCCCTCTGGGTAGGAGAAGTGAACATGATCAAAAACAATCTCGCCTTTCACTTGTTTTAAATTGGTTGGTTTGAGTGGATCTTTGACTAAAGTTTTGAAATGAAAAACACTAAAATATTTTGTCAAATCAGCATGAAATTTTGCCAATTTGCGCAAATTATAAATAAAATCAAACATACGATAATAAAAAGAACTGATAAACCCTAAAATCATGATATATTCACCCGTACTGATCAAACCTTGTTTCAATTGATACCAACCAAGTAAAGTGGCTGCCAAAAAAGTCAAATTGCCAATGACCCCAACAACAATATCAATCAACCGAAAAGAGTTGGCAAAACGCCACAGTGCCGACAGCCAAGAATGAAATTGCCCTTGCAAGCGCGAATACTCTTGATCTTCTTTGCCGAAAAGTTTGACCGTCTCGTAGTTGATTAGGTTATCAACAATAGTAGCGGAAATATGATCCTCTTCTCGATTAAAAGCCTTCCGTGTGACCAAGTTATACTTTAAAAGAAAAAATGAAACGAAGAGAGTCAATACCATACCGCCAACGAGGACAAAAACAATATCCCATCTCACCGTTGAAACCATCACAATCATCACAATAAAACCGATAATCGCTCTGACAGCATTGATATTGACTGTGTGCCAAAATTCAAAAAAAGCACCATCGCCCCGTTTAATGGCACTAATCATCGACCCGGTACTCTTACTCAAATGAAAAGCAAAATCCAATTCTTGGATTTGGTGAAACACTGCCGCTCGCGCATCCTTGGCGGCTGACAACAGCACCATATCACCGACAAAATAAGTGAGTAAATCAAAAATTAATTTCGTGACACGGACGGCTACATAAAGTAACAAAATCAGCAGAAGTTTGGACCAGTTTTGGCTGGGAATGGTATCAATAATCAGACGATAAAAGTAAGGCTGGATACTTTCACTTACACCTAAAACCAATAGAAAAACATTGAACAGGATAAACTGCCATTTGTATTTCAAAATAAAGCGGTAGTAAATTTTGTATGTTTTGAGCACGAATTTATTTTACCAGAGAAAGAGAAAAAGTATACTTGACAAGTCTTCCTCTCTTTGCGAGACTGCGTTTATCTTCGTAGAATTTGGAAAGAGCAAATCAATATGTCAGCTGAGCAAGATTGGTATGAAAAACTGATAAAACAAATAAGAAGGGCGGAACATGTTGATGATCTTTTTGAAGAGGCCGGGGTTGATGGGGGAAAATCGGTCACAGATCGCGCACTTGCCGCCCAACTCCCAACTCCCAACTCCCAACTCCCAACTCCCAACTCCCAACTCCCAACTCCCAACTCCCAACTCCCAACTAATATTCTCCTCTGCTACTCCGTCCCTTCACTTTGGTGAATAAACTCCATAATTCGACCAGCATTAACTGTGCGAGGTTTGCTCCCTTCCTGCGCTCCACACATACCGGCCGCATGAAGTTGGTCAAGAATGCGTGCCGCTCGATTGTAACCGACACTGAAGCGTCGTTGAATCATTGAACTTGAAGCCTTATTTTGAGTGACAACAAATTTCGCCACCTCCAAAAACAACTCATCATGTTCTTCACCATCAGCCCCCATAACGCCATTCTTTGAACTTAAAGGCTTGAATTTGGTGGTGATCTCTTCTTTATAATCAGGCTCACTGGCGTGATTTTTAATAAACTCGATTAAATTTTTAATCTCATCATCGGCCACAAAAGTACCCTGAATTCGGCTCGGTTTTGCTCTGTCCGGTGGTAAGAAAAGCATGTCTCCACGACCAAGCAACTTTTCTGCTCCGGGAGAATCAAGAATAACGCGAGAGTCTGTCATTGAAGAAACGTTAAACGCAATACGAGCGGGAATATTAGCCTTGATTAAACCAGTCAAAACATCAACTGACGGCCGTTGCGTGGCCAACACCAAATGAATGCCAACTGCCCGAGCAAGTTGGGCTAAGCGAGTGATACTTTCTTCTACATCACCGGGCGCAAACAACATGATATCGGCTAATTCATCGATAACAATGACAATTTTATACATGGCTGCATACCCAGCCAAATCATTGTATTTATCAATCTTTCTTACGCCGGCACTTTGTAATTGTTTATAGCGATGCTGCATCTCGTTTACCGCCCACTTCAACGCTGAAATGACTTTCTTTGGCTCAACAATCACTGGCGTCAACAAATGAGGGATGCCATCATAATTAGATAACTCAACTCGTTTAGGATCAACTAGAATAAATCTCACTTCAGCGGGAGAAGCGCGAAAAAGTATTGAAGTCAAAAAACTATTGATTGCCACTGATTTACCCGAACCGGTGGCACCGGCAATCAGAACATGAGGCATAGCGGCGATATCCGCCACCACCGGCCGATTAGAAACATCCAGTCCGAGCGCGACAGCCAATTTGGATGGATGCTGAATCATTGCCTTTTGTTCGAGCATATGGCGTAGAGTGACAAATGCCGGTCGGTAATTTGGCACCTCAATGCCAATTAAGTCTCGTCCCGCGATAGGCGCTTCGATACGAATTTGACCGGTTGGAGCAGCTAGATGTAATGCTAGATCGTTGGCTAAAGAAGTAATTTTAGATAATTTTGTACCGCGTTTAATCTGCAAGGCATATTGTGTAATTGAAGGACCCGCATTAACTTCTTTGATTTTTGCTTGAATACCAAATGAATCTAGTGTTGATTCAATAATATCAGAATTTTTTTTCACATCGCCCCGATCTGCTTGACCACCAGCATTGTTTTTTAGCAATGATAGTGGTGGATACTGCCAAACTATCTTGCTGGCAGCGGGAACAGTCAAACTATCATTAAGCGCTGATTCTAATTGAGATGTTTTTGGGGCAGAAGAAATAACCGCCGGAGTTTCTTTCTGTTCAACCGCACTTGTGGGTGGATTGATTTTTTCTTTTGGTTTTGAACGCAACTTCGGTAAACTTAGTCTAGGCAGATGAAAGAGAGATTTCTTTTCAAAATCTTGGGCTGACCTATCCTTATCTTTCGTGCTCAAACGTGATTTGGCCTTTGGTTTAAGTAAACTCATTAAGTCAACCAAATCAGCCCAACTCATTTGTGCCAAAATAAATAGACCGCTGATCATCAACGCAATAAATAGAATATAGGCCCCGGCATCCGCTAAAAGATTGGCCACGTTTTGGTAAGTGCTCTCACCAAGATAACCGGTATGGAAAGCACCCATAAATCCGACAAAGGTAAACGAAGTACCTAGCAAAACATTCGGTTTTGTAAAATTTGCTTTGATGTTAACAAACATTAGGCCAGCGGCAATAAATAAAAAAGGTAAAAAGAAGTATGAGGCTCCAAAGGCGCGACTGAGCGACTGATAAACCGCATTCAGTAATTTTCCCTGACCCGTGAGCGAAACCATAATTAATAAACCGACAGCAATAAAAATAACTGCTAAAACCGATTGGATGGTGGCACCGCTTAAATGCAATTTTGGTTTGCGCGAACGGCGTTTTTTGCGTTTTCTCTTAGCCATTTTAATCACTATAGGATATTTTATAATGAGCGTCAACCATGAATTCTAAACATCAATGAGAGAAACTAGAATCATTGGTTCACGCTTAATGATACGGTAAAGTTTACGAGCAAGTTTTTTTTCAATCAAATGTCTAATTTCATTATGTTTCTTGGTCTCATTTTCATTGACAATTTTAACTGCCTCTTGAATAATAAAGTCCACTACTTCCCCCGCTTCCTTCATAAAGACAAAACCACGCGAAATCACCTCGATTTTATCCCGTAAAATTTGGCCGTTTTTCCTTGGCAAAACAACTACTACAATCCCGGCCTGACTTAAACTACGTCGATCAGACAAGACGGCTGGACCGACATCGCCTACACCCAGACCATCAACGATTTGTGGCTTAAGCGTATGCTCTGCACTGACACTAATTTTTTGGGCAAAGAAATTCAATTCTGTCCCCGCTGCCGGCAAAAGCACCTGTTTGTCCGAATAACCTAATGGTTGAGCGACCAACTCAAGAAACTTCTCTCGATGACGATCGGCACCACCAATTGGCATAACATATTTTGGTTTGACCAGTTCGAGTAACTGTTGCTGTTCAACGCGACTGGCGTGACCAGAACGATGAAGTTTAGCGTCAATAGCGGGATATAAAACATAAACTTTATTTCGCGCTAATTCATCAATGGCACCATAATAAGTGTATTCATTGCCCGGAATGACATCGGCAGAAAAAACCACCGTATCTTCTCGATTAAGTCGCACAACATTATGCTCGCCAAAAACCGCTCGCACCAAAGAAGATCCTTCTTGACCCTGACTACCAGCAATAATGACAACCAATTGTTTATCAGGATATTGGTCGATTTTTTTCTTTGATACTGCTATCCCCTTTGGTAAAATCAATTCGCCCAATTCTTGAGCCACCCGCACGTTCTTTTCTACGCTGCGACCAATGAAAACTAACTTACGCCGTTGTCTTTCCGCCGCATCAACAATTTGTTGAATCCGATGGATGTGTGAGCTCATCAGTGTCACCACCAATTTACCTTTTGTTTGAGACATAATCCGGGCTATTTCCGGCCCCACCGTTGACTCTGATGGCACCGGCTCGGCTTTTTCCACCCGCAAACAATCCATCAACATGAGATCGATTTTACCTTCAAGCTGGCTAATACCCTTGAGATCGGTCGGCTTCGCATCAATTGGTGTAGGATCGAGCTTAAAATCAGTCCCATGATAAAAAGTGCCCACAGGCGTCGTGAGTAAATAGTGCATCGTGTCCGGAATTGAGTGTGTCACTCGAAAGGCTTCTGCCTTGAAATAATGAGACTGACCTAAAGAAAATGGTTCACGTTCATGAATGACTTTAAAATCAGCTTTTAACTTAAATTCTCTTAATTTCTCGGCTGCAAAACCAATCGTTAGAGGTGAACCATAAATTGGGAATGAAGGCAAATGGGGCAAAATGTAACCTAAGGCGCCAATATGATCATCGTGGCCGTGGGTTAAAATCATTGCCACAATCTTTTTGCCTGCTTTTAACTTATCCAGCAATGGTTTAATATCAGGAATTAAAACATCGACACCGGGCATATAAGAATCAGGAAAACCGATACCCATATCGATAATTAAAATTTCATTGCCAATTTCATAAAGAAACATATTCTGCGTTACCTTGCCCATTCCTCCGAGAGGTAACAGTTTTAAGGCCAATTTTTCTGTTTTAGCTAATTGATTCATAAATCCTTTCTGATAAAGATAAAAACTTTCTCTAATTTTTTATAATCTAGTGCTATATTCTACTTTTCTTTTCTTGTGGCTAATTATCTTTATCATCATTTTTTCTTCAAAACACTTATATTGTTACCCCAGTCAGAATGAACAAGACGACCTAAGATAAGATCCAATTTTGACCTCGCTTTACTTGATTTATAACTAAATAAACCAATCGCCACCATACCAACAAAAAATGATAGAACTAACCAATAAACGATATAACTTGCTTTGAAACCAGGATTCAATAAAAAATAACTAAATGTTAAAATAAGAAAATTTCCCCCCATAACTAATTTCATCAGTCGCATATAATTTACTCTCACTTGCTGTTTTGGATCAGCGATCATAATCATAATAAAACCTAAAATTCCCAAGAAAAAACTAATTAGGAGACTAAACCAAAAAATGCTACGAGTAAGTTGGAATGGCCCCGGCATAAATAGATTGACTAAAGCTAAGATACTTAATAAAGTCAAACCACCAACACCCATAACCAAATGACTTAACCAAAGATGAATATACTCGGAGTGAGAAAATAAATTATAAAGAGGATCGACACTTTTAAGTCGAAATGTCGTGGTCAAAGAATGCATCACCACAAAGGCATAGATATAGAGCATAATCAAACTAAAGAGAGTGTCGGCAATAAAAAAAACTTCAGGATGAGTGATGCCACCGCTTTGCATCAAAGAAAAAATCAGAATTTTAAACCAAACAAATAGGAGCGGCGCCAAAATAAAAGTATAAAAAAACTGAACCAAATCCAAATGGAGTAGATCCTTTTTTCCTTGAAATTTGTAGACAAAAACAGCGGAAGTAAGAGTGATGACTGGTAGTAAGACTAAGAACAAAATAAATTTCATCTGGTTGATTATAGCTCATTCAAGAACAGAAAACTAAAACAAATTTTCCACTACTTGATTCTTTTTCTTCAAAAGATCTCTCTGTTGCTTCGCCCAAACAACCGCTTTGCTGATTTTTTCAAAATCGCGCACAAAAGAAGTTTTCACATTCGTAGAACGCAGTGCGGCCGCCGGATGATACATCGGCAACACAAATAAATTTTGTCCTTGCCACTCAACTTGATGAAGCCGGCCGTGCACTTGAGAAATTTTTACATCAGGTAAAAATTTCGCCATACTAAAGCGACCTAGGGTCACCACCAAGCTCGGGTTAATGCTCAAAATTTCTTCGTCCAAAAATGGTTTAAAAGCTAAAATTTCTTCCGCTAATGGATCGCGATTATCCGGCGGCCGCACCTTGATAATATTGGAAATATAAACATCCTCCACTCGCAAACCAACTTCTTTGATGACACGACGTAATAATTGGCCAGAACGACCAACAAAAGGACGCCTTTGTAGATGTTCATAATAACCTGGTGCTTCGCCAATAAACATGATCTCTGCGTCTTGTCTGCCCTCACCGGGAACAATGTCGCGCGCTTGAGTGGCCAATGGTAACTCACCAGCATCAGCGAGAGCTTCCAACTGCCGCTGGATCTGAGCTAATTTAGGTTCTATTTGTCGCTGATTTGAAACATTAGTCATTGCCATAGAGTAAATTCATCTATCCAAATCTCTTGGTCAACATGTGTAGCGAATTATGCACTGCTAATAATTTAACATGATTTTCTAAGTGTCAACCGCTAATTTACGAATTAATATCTGGGCAAGAAGATATCCTTATTTTCCATCGTGATAACCACATTAGGATAACCCTTTTCAACAATAATCCGCGCCGCTTTACGCACTGCTCCCTCAAGAGTACGTTGCAATGTGCGAATACCGGCATCGAAACCGAGTGGCCGCGTAATTGCGGGCCAAACCGGATCCTGAATAATAAGTTGGCCTGCCTTTAAACCGGCCGCTTTTAATAATTTCGGCAAAATATATTTTTGGGCAATAACAATTTTCTCGTGATCTGTATATGAAGGCATAGAAATTTTTTCCATTCGGTCTAAAACAGCGGTTGCAATATCACGGGTATTATTTGCTGTCGCTAAAAAGATCGCATGTGATAAATCAACCGGATAATCAATATAATTATCTCGAAAAGCATGGTTTTGCGCCGGATCAAGCAACTCAACTAAAACTCCCATAATATCCCGGTTAGCTTCCTTGGCGACACGATCAATCTCATCAAACAAAATTACGGGATTGCGCACTCCCATTTCGCAAATACCCTTAATCACTCTTCCCGGCTCAGCATCTAAAACTAATCTCGATTCACCTCTCAATTCTCGCGCCGAACCCATCCCTCCAAAGGGGATGCGGACCAATTTTCGACCTAAAGCATCAGCCAAGGAAGCAGCAAAAGTGGTTTTACCTGTCCCGACCAAACCAACCAAAAGCAATGAGGGAGCGCGAAAGTCTGTTGCCACACCCTGGGTTTTTCTCAATTTCAGCACCGAAATATATTCTAAGAATCGATCTTTAACTTGCTGCATACCGTAATGATGTTTATTGAACACTTCAGCCGCATGTTTGACATCCAAAACATCATCACTCTCTTTCTCCCAAGGTACCCGTGTCACCCAATCAAGCCATTTGGAAACTTTTTCATATTTTTCGTCGTAATTACCCAATTCGACTGATCTTTCCAAGGCTAAAATCTCTTTATTAACTTTTTCTTGCATTGCCGCCGGCATTGCTACTGCTTGAGTCTTCGCCTTTAATTGATCGATTTCTGTTTGGAGTACTTGTTGAAAGTCTGGTATGTTTTTTGTCATTGATTTCAATTTAACTTATTTATGAATAGCGCGTCAATAAGCCCGTTTTCGCACCGAAATGTTGAATCACCGAAGTTGAGTTGGCTAGTGCCTCTTGAACAGCCAAATCGATTGACTGGTGTTTCATATAGCTCGCGACAAAACCAACTGCAAAGGCATCACCCGCGCCGGTATCATCAACTGACTTCACCTTTGTTGGTTGAAAAGTATAGGCCTGTTTTTGAGTGATGATACCACCGATTTGACTGCCGTTTGTGATAATCACGATCGGAGTCTGACGCAAGATTAGAGTCGCCATTGCTCCCAAAGAAAGCCACTCTTCTCGATTAACAACAAAAATTTCAACCGGCCAATTGATAAAGCTAATTTGCGATTGGCGCAATAAACTTAACTCTCTTGTTCCCGGGTTCCAACTCATTCTTTTAATTTTAGATCTGAGTCGAAAAATTTTTTCCAAGGCAGCCAAACGACCATCAATGGTTGATAAATGAACCCAATCAGCTCGTTCAACTGGTCCAGCGGCGATATCTTTCGCATCTAACATGCTCGAGGCCCCCCGATTAACCATGGCGGTGCGACCACCACGATCATCGACCAAAATCACCGAGCCCCCGGTATGCTCCATTTTTTCTTTAATCAACAAATTCGTCGCCACTCGCTCTCGATGAAATTCGTCAATAACAACTTGAGCAAAAATATCCTGGCCTAACTCAGAAATAATACCCACACGAAAACCATGACGAGCAAAACCAACGGCGGTATTACTCCCTCCACCACCAGTATGGAGATTAAAACCATCCACTTCGAGTTTCTCGCCATATCTTTGACAGAGTAAGACACCCTTCTGGGCCTGTTCGACTGAAAATAAACTCGAATGGATAAAAATATCAACTAAGCTGGAACCAACAGAAATAACTTCATACATAGGGCAGGATAATTAGCTGATACTTCATTCAGTATAGCATATTTTTGATCTAGTGATCTAGTCTCAATGACGTCGTGCCACTTCAGTTTCTAACCGTTGTAAGGTTGGCATTAATTCTTCCAGTTGGGTAACGATCGTGTAGACTCGATGCTCCAGTTGACCAATAAGAAAATGTTTGTCCAAAACAGCAATGACTTCATGCCAAAAAGAACCATAAAGGATCAATGGTTGATGATGACCTAAACGTAGATAAGCCAACAACCAAGTTGTGGCCCATTCGCTTAAAGTACCCGTACCACCTTTAAAAATGATGAACAAATCAGCCAAATGAATCAAACCACCCATACGATTCATATAGTTGTCCATTTCGAGCCTAATATCAGCCTGATTCTCTGGAGTTTCTTCCGAGTATTGTGGCATATCATTCGGTCTGAATGAAATAGCAATTGTTTGACCTTTCACTGATTGCGCCCCCTTAGTCGCTGCCAACATCACACCCGTACCTCCGCCATTAATGATAACTTTTTTTTGTTGGGCGATGAGACGGGCCGCTTGATAAGCTTCTCGGAAAACCGGCTCATTTTCTTCGATATCAGCGCCACCAAAAAAAGCGACCCGTTGAATCTTGGCGGGATTACGCTGATCAATTAATTGCTGCAAAATATGTTGAGATTGGGGATAAAAAAATTGCTGCTGCGTCATGCTTACTCTTTCCAAATATTTAATACTAACATTTAATACTAAAAGTCAAATAAAAAACACTGAGTTCATTTCACTTGTTTGAGTTTTTTTACCATCTTCTGCGGATTGATTGCTTGCCAAATGGCGCTACCAACAACTACCGCATCAACGCCAGCTGTTTTTAAAGTCGGTAAGTGTGACTGCTTTACTCCTCCATCAACGATAATGGCAAAATTAGCGCGACGTTTGTTTCTCAAATCAACTGCTCTTTTAATTAAATCTTCCACCTGGGTATGAAAAGTTTGACCTTGAAATCCAGCCCTAACCGCCATAATTTGCAATACATCTATAAATTCAAAATTATGTTGATCAATCGCATCTAAAGGCGTAAATAAATTGAGGGATAGACCAGCCAGAAAACGATGCTTTTTGATCTCAGTTAAAAAATCCTTCTGATGCGTCATCCTCTCCACTTGACCAATGATGGCACGTACCGGCAACTGTTTTTGAAAATCAAGAATTTCATAGACATAATCCATCGGTTCCTCTGTCATCAAATGAAAATCGATTTGAAGCTGACCAAAATTGAGATTAGCATAATCAGCCGGAGTGAGAGTAATATTGTCAGCGTAATAACCATCAATGATATCTAGTTGAACACCACTGACATGAAATGATTGCGCTAAATCAAGTTGTATTTGTGCTTTTTGTTGACTGTCTGTCAGAATTGCCGGATAAATAGTCATTTTTTATCTATTCTGCTATTTGATACAAGTTTGATGATTAGGCGTGAGAGTGATAATGAGCAATCTTCTCCAAGCGACGTAAAAATCTCTCCTTAGTCTGTGGCTGACTTTGGAGGAAGGTTTTAATCATTTGCTTGGCCAAATCAAAGTTAACATAATCGGCACCAATCGCCAAGATATTGATGTTATCAGCCTCTCGACCGTGTTCAATTTGTGCTAAATTACAGCCAGAAATAGCTCTGATACCTCTCACTTTATTAGCAGCAATCGTCACACCAACGCCGGAACCGCAAATGACCAAGCCGAGAGCATCCTGTTGTTGAGCGACGTTTTCAGCCACATCAAAAGCAAAATCTGGATAATCGTCTTTGGAATTAAACTCAAAAGCACCACAATCGCTGATCTCTTTTCCCATTTGCTTCAACCAGCTTAATAGTTGTTGTTTCAAACTAAAACCACGATGATCGGCACCGATAAAAAGTTTCATAATAAAAATTCCAACTTAGTTCTTGCCTCTTGACTCATCATAGCAGTTGTCCATGGAGGATCAAAGACGAGATTAATTTTAATCTGATCTGTTTTGATAGTCACCGGGTCTATGTCGCTAATTGATTGGATGATCATGGCATGAATCACTCCAGCTAAAGGACAGCCAACGGTCGTCAGAGTCATTTCAATAGAAATTTGCCAAGAATGATCTTTCTTTGTCACACTTACTTGATAAATTAAACCCATGCTCACAATATCGATGCCTAGTTCCGGGTCGATAATCGTGCCTAACTGATGCCAAACTTTCTTTTCTAATTCTTTTTCAGTCATAAATATATTTGCCTATTATTGATGCACAGAATAAACAGCATATTGAGTATTATTATATAGGCAAAATAGTAAACAAAAACCCCCTTGCTGAAAGCGAGGGGGTTTAGAAACAAGTTCTTAATCAGATCTTATTTCGCTTTTTTTAACACTGGCATACCAGTGCGTTTTGTCTCCATTACTTCATAACCTGCTGGTACTGCATCCAAAGCACCATCACGTTCATCACGAGCAAAGAAGTAAATGCGTTGTTGACGGCCATTTTTTAATTTTACATCTTTGTAATGTAAAATATAGGTTTGACCTTTAGCATTAGTATAGGTAAATGCCATATCAGCCTTTCTTTGTTTCCGACCTCGCCGGAATCAATATTTTATACTTACTGTGCTTATAGTTATACCATACTAGAGTAACACTTCAAGTACCAGAGATAAAGCTTATTTCCCTCTGGAAGTATTGTCGATTACCGCTCGCAAAATGATTGAGTGCATCACTTTAGTAGGATTTTGTTCAGTACTGATAATCATCTCCGCTGGTAAAACATCGGCGGATATCGAACCACTTTCCAGCAAGCCACCCTTATGGGCTGTTAATTGACCAACTTTCTCGATCTTATCTGTATTTAATGGGTGTAACCAAACAAAATAAGTTTTACCCGTCTCTGGTAAGTTAGCTGTCAAACTAAACTTAAATCGCCCCTGCTCAATCAGGTAACGAACGTCTCCAATCGCATTGTTACGTTTATTTTCTGGTCGTAGTTGAGTTTGCTGATAATCTTTCACACCCTTAAGGAGATCACTTTTCTCTTTATTGGTTAAGTTCTTGATTGAGAGAGCCTGATGAGAGATCTCTGCCGTTGGTCGACGATTAATATACCAACGATAACCTAAGAAACCAATAATAAAAACAACGATCAGAGGTAGAATATATGGGGTATACTTTTTCATGAATCGTTATCACCTTTCTTAGAATATTTTTTTAGAAACAAACTGCCTTGAGCAATATTCTGGCGATTTTTTTCGCTTTGTCAATAGCTAAATATATCAAAAGTAAACTTTGAGTTTCAAAGAGATCGTTACTAATATTGTTCCGTATGGATCTGATCGGGCAAAATCTTCTTAGTCTCTAATAACACTTTGCTCAGATCATTAATCATGGCCACATTGCCACAAAGATAAAAATCTGTTTGAGGAGAAAATTGATGCGCTAAAATCAAGTCAGTGACATGACCGGTAGATAGAGGCCAGTTTGCTGTTGGTTGAGAGATGACCGGATAGAAAGCAAAATTCTTATGGCTCTCCACCCAATCTTGGAAATCATTCTCCCAAAATAATGTTTGTTCATGTCTTAGACCCCAGTAAAGTCTTATTTCTCGCTTATCTTGATGATCAATCAATAAATCTTCGATCATACTTCTAAAAGGAGCAATACCCGAACCAGTGGCCACAAAAACATGCGCTTCTGCCTCTGGTTGATTTATTAATTGGAAACTACCCATCGGTCCAAGAGCATTAATCTTATCTCCAGGTTTAAGTGAACTGAAAAATTGACTACCGATGCCACCAGGAGAAAGATCAACCAATAATTTAAATCCGTGATCAAAGCTTGGTGGTGAAACGATTGAATAAGCGCGTCTTGCACCAATCTCGTTCACCTTGACAGAGATAAATTGACCAGCTCTGAATTGAAAAGTGGCAGGATTTTTTAATTCAAAATGATATTCGACAAATTTATCATTAAAATCTCTTCTTTCTTCTAGTATGGCAATCAAGGACCGAGGTTTCGCAGATGTTGTTTTCATTTATTTTAATCCAGAGTAACTACTTTATAATTATGCATTATTTTTTCCTAAAGCATCTTGCCAATTTCTACCATACCACAAACCTAAGGCCATTTTGACAATGGCACTATATTCCTCCGTGCGAGTGACAAAATTTTTGGTGACAATACCAATCCCACCTTGTTTCCGTCTAATATCGTCATGAAACATTTTGGCAAATATCGGTCCCATTTCACCTCCGGCCAAAATGGGCTGAGCAATGATTTTGTCTAATTTAAAACGGGCACCACTAGCTTCAAATAGGCGACCATCTATATGAGCGTCGATGACGCAAACCCAAACGGTCGTCCATAACTCTTTTTTCGCTAATTTAACTACACCTCCCTCAAGGCCAACAGCCAAAATTGTTTGAGATGAAGAGGATTTGGCTTGACGATTAGTTAATTGATTTAGGCCAAGCTTAAGCGCTTGACGCGCCCGATTCTGGGCTCCGAGTCGAGTTTCTTCATCACTCATCGGTTGCTCTTTGACGCCACTGGAAACCTTCAAACCTCTGATGTTTACCTTTGCGTGGTGTGACTGCGCAGCCTGTTTGACCGCATTAATTTTCACCGGATTATCGGAACCAACAAAAATAATCATATGAGTTAGTTTGAATTAATTATAGTCATTTTTTGAAGTGCATCCTGAAAAATTTGCCAACCAATATTAGCACATTTGAATCGGCTGGGCGTAATTTTTTCTAAGCCGAGTGGTCGCAAGATATCGACCAGATCCAATTGCTTTAGTGTTGTTAAAGGTACACCGACCAAACGCGAACTGATTTCTTCGATTACCGCCCGACTGATCGTGCAACCTTTACCTTCCCATTTAACCACTTGAATTAGTTTGCTGTTATTTGGATTAAGTTTCAACCTAAGCGTAAACTCATCGTTAGCTAAGATATCTTTTTTTTTCACCACAATATCAGCTTGAGTCAACTCGCCTTTGTATTTTGGCTTTTTGACTTTTTCTTTAATGATTTCTTGATAAAAAAACGAATCATTCATGCTAGTCTTAATCATAACATAGTCTTGCATTGATGAGAAAAGATGAATCAGTGAATCATTATCTTGTATATTTATATTTGTGATAAAATTAACTGTTCCGTTATTGATTTAAGTCGTTGCGGGTGTGGTTCAACGGCTAGAATATCTCCCTTCCAAGGAGAAGACGAGGGTTCGATTCCCTTCACCCGCTCCCGTCTTTCGCTCAAGCTACAGACGGCAAGTCTTCTTTCGCTAAAAATCCTTGGACAATGAGCTTGATTGCTTGCTGACGTGATAAACCGCGACTCATTAAATAAAATATTTCCGCTTCATCAGGGTAACTCATTGTCGCCGCGTGGGAACAAATGACATCGTGACTCAAAATTTCTAGATCCGGCACCACCTCCGCTTTCGCTTCGTCGGATAAAAGTAAAATTCTTTCTTCCAAAAACGCACTCACTCGTTGGCAATTGGGAGCAATAATAATCTTACCAAAAAAACCTAATTGTGCTTGGTCATTGACGACACCTTTAAGAACAGCGCGGGATTTTGTGGCTGGGGCTAAATGCTTGATCACTATGTGATAGTCAGCCTTCTGTTTGTTAACTAATTTAGTTCGCACCTTCACCACCGTTGTCGCACCTGGTTCGATGAGCTCAATGGTATACCTCCCCGGGGTATCAAGAACAATGGGTTTTTTGGCTGGTTGACTGAGTTTAATAGTTTGATGTTTCATCATTATTTACTTAAAAATTTAATTTATCTCATCGTCGGCCTCATTTAGCCGACGCTACCCTCCATCTCCATTTCAATCAATCGGTTCATTTCCACGGCATATTCTAAAGGTAATTGCTGTACCAAATCCGCCACAAAACCATTCACGATCATTTTCCGGGCGGTTAATTCATCGATACCACGACTCATTAAATAAAATAGTTGTTCCTCACCAATTTTAGACACGGTTGCTTCGTGCTGTAGTGTTACTTGAGCATTGAGGACTCGATCGATCGGATAAGTGTCCGATCGTGATGCTTCATCGAGTAGTAGCGCATCGCAAACGACGGTGTTTTGAGAATGATGCGCCGCTTGATCTACATGAATCAAACCGCGGTAACTAGTTCGCCCACCAGCACGACTAATTGATTTGGCGACAATCGTTGAAGTCGTGTAAGGGGCTAAATGAATCGCTTTAGAACCGGTATCCTGGTGTTGACCACTACCAGCAAGAGCCATGCTCAATGTTTCTCCCCTGGCTCCTTTACCGGCGAGAATAAAACCGGGATACTTCATCGTGACTTTGCTACCCATATTAAAGTCCGTCCAAATCATCTCTCCTTCTGCCTCAACATAAGCCCGTTTCGTGACTAAATTGTAGACATTTTTATACCAATTTTGGACGGTACTATATTGGCAATGTGCTCCTTTTTTGACAAAAACTTCGACAACAGCCGCATGGAGTGAATTACTAGAAAAATTCGGTGCGGTACAACCTTCGATATAATGAACACTCGCTCCCTCATCAACAATGATCAAAGTTCGCTCAAACTGACCCGCATTCGGCGAATTAATGCGAAAATAAGTTTGTAATGGCAAATCAACTTTTACTCCTTTAGGAACATACAGAAATGAGCCTCCAGACCAAACAGCGGTATTGAGAGCAGCAAATTTATTATCAGCACTAGCAATCAGTTTGCCAAAATACTCCTTAACAAGTGAGGGGTACTGCTTCAAACCTTCATCCATTGATAAAAATACCACCCCTTGTTTGCTTAAATAATCACTCAATGAACCATAAATTACTTCACTATCATACTGTGCTTTCAAGCCGGCCAAAACTGCTCTTTCCGCTTGCGGTACTTTGAGACGTTCAAAGGTTTTTTTCACTTCAGGGGGAACTTCATCCCAAGAGTCAACTAAAGCCTCGGTTGGTTTTAAATAATAATGTAATTGGTCGAAATTAATTGCTTTCAGATCGGCTCCCCAAGTAGGCATCGATTTAGCTAAAAATTGTTTATAAGCCTTCAATCTCAGCTTCAACATCCAAGCTGGTTCGTTTTTAAGATGAGAAATAGTTTCTACGATACGCTGATTTAATCCCGGTTTGCTGATATAAGCATAACCGGCAGTAGAAAAAGAAAATCCCGGTTTATATTCTCTTTGAATGAGTCCATCAATTGATGATTTAATAGATTTCTTTTTCACTTTAATCTTCTTTCATTTGGTAAAAAACATCGAAATTATCAATTTTAGAATAACTATCGATAAAAAAAGTCTCTCTAGTCTAAATCTTTTATGATCGGCAAAAGTCGCTTCATTGAGGCACCAATAAAACCTGCCGGTCCACCGGCAAAACCGAAATCGTATTGATCCAAGACATCGAACCTAACCCAAATGAAATCGCTGTGCTCGTGACTAATTTTAACTTTTGCTGATAAACTGCGTGGTAATTTGATGAACCAAACAACAATTGTTGTAAATAGTTGTTCTCGACCCTGAAAGTAAGTGGTGAAATAAATTGGTTGCTGACGATTTTTCCAAAATGGCGCTACATCTAGGCCTGTTTCTTCACTAACTTCCCGAATTAAATCAGCTTGATGAGGTTGATTAATGTCCATATCAGCATCGGGCCATTCGCTGTTGCCTCCAGGTAAATCCCATTGACCAGCACGTGTTCGACTCTGTAGCGACCGTTTTAAAATAAGCAACTTACCGTCGCTTAACAACCAAGCCTTTTGCAATAATTTTGTTTTACTCGTTAGCTGATGTTTCATTCGCTTCCATTATCCCACACCCAGTCAACAAATGGAATCTAAAAGTTAGGTTGACTGAGACATTAAAGCCTCATAGACTAGAAGTAGATGCTAAGAAAGTTAATTAGACAGCCAATTGTACTCCTTCTGCTCATTGGTTCAATTCTCTATTTACCAAGTTTATCTGGACCATTTTTTTGGGATGACGAACAATTTATCTACAAAAATCAATTTGTACATCAATTTGATTTAACCCATATTTTTACCCAAAGCACGACTGCCGGCGCCGGCGTTGTCAGTAACTATTATCGGCCACTAACCTCAATCTCTTTTGCGCTTGACTACCAAATTTGGCATAATCATCCATTTGGCTATCATTTAACTAACCTTTGCTTGCATGTCAGTGCAGCCATCCTCTTATTTTTATTTCTCAAATCGTTAACCAAAAGAGAACGCTTTTCCTGGTGGATTAGTTTTATCTTTCTGATTCATCCCCTGCAAACAGAGGCGGTAGCTTATATCAACTCCCGTGGCGATTCTTTTTATGCTCTCCTAACCTTTCTGGGTTTGTGGCTATGGACCAAGTCATTGCGTCAAGAAAAAACAAGTTTTTCTCTCATGGGATTTGACTTTAACCTGCCAAATTGGTTGACGATCACATTGGCGGTGATCAGCTTTGGCTTGAGTATTTTGGCAAAAGAAATCGCTTTGGCCACCTCTGCCCTCTGGTGCTTCGTCACCGTTTACCTCTTGTTAGAGCAACCAAAATTTAAAAAGAGATATCTTAAATTATCACTCATAGCAATTGGCTTTTTGAGTCTGTTAAGTCTCGTTTACCTTAAGTTACGACTCAGTTGGCTCCACTGGGGTAACGTCGACAGTATTTTACAAGCCTACCCAATTGCCTATAGTCACCTAGGCGTCAGACTACTCACATTCTCAAAAATTATCTTCATTTATTTGCGATTAATTATCATTCCTTTTCCTCTCCATATGGAACGGAGTGTCAGCTTGGTGACCAACCCCTTCTCTTTCTTTCCCTTATTATTTGTTGTTAGTCAATTGGCGCTTGTTTATTTCGCCTTCAAAGAGTGGCGACTCAACAAAACTATTTTTATCATTGGTGGTTGGTGCTGGTTTGTCAGTATGCTCGTTCCTGTATCGGGCATTATTCCCACTAATGGCTTAATTTATGAGCACTGGCTCTATTTGCCATTGATTGGTTTCTTTATCATGCTCTATGGCTTACTCAAATTGATTGTGGTCACTAAACCACAGTTTCGATTGTTCATTGGTCAAGCAATTTCTTTGGCCCTAACCTTAATTGTGCCAATTTATTTGGTGATGACACTTTATCAAATCCATCTTTGGACTCATCCGATCGCGTTCTATCAACATACACTGAAATACGCTCAAAGTGCACGACTCTGGAATAATTTAGGCATGGAGTATGCCAATCGTGGTCATAATCAACAAGCACTTTTGGCCTACAAACAGGCGTTAAGTATTAATCCTCACTATGCCCAAATCCAACATAATCTAGGTCAAATTTATTTGGGACAGAAACGATGGAAAAAAGCTGCAAAATACTACCAACAGGCAATCAAGCTCAATAAGTATTTTCTTCCCAGCTATCCTCCATTAATCGTTGCTTTGCGACAAGATGGAGAAAAGAATCAAGCATGTCAGGTTTTAGAGCGGTTCACGAAACTCAGTCATAATCGACAAGTGATAAACCAATTGAAAAAATTTGTACCCTGTCCCTAACAACCAAGCGATTAAGCCGCGTAGCCATACTTCTCTAATTCATCAATTAAAGCCAAATCTCCACGAGCGGTAATTTTACCTTTTTTGAAGATACAAACCTTTGTTGGTTCAAGATAATTAAGTAAACGACGATAATGGGTAATGAGTAGTATACCAACACCTAACTGTTTCGCTGCTCGTTTAATCCCTTGGGCAGCAATTTTGATCGCATCAATATCTAAACCGGAATCGGTTTCATCCAAAATAGCGTATTTTGGTTCTAATAGTAATAGTTGTAGAATTTCCAAACGCTTCTTCTCACCTCCGGAAAAACCTTCATTTAGCGAACGTTGCAACAAGCTTGGTTCAATCGCCAATGTTTGAGCCATTTTGATGAGATATTGACGAAAATCAACAATACTCTCAATCATTTGACCTGAACGCGGTGCACTATTTTTGAACCTGGCTTGATAGCTTTCCCAAAGGAATTTTTCATACCTCACTCCTTCCACAGTCACGGGATATTGAAAAGCTAAGAATAGACCGGCTTGAAAACGTTGGTGAGGTGATAAAGACAGGAGTGATTGACCATCTAATGAAGTTCGGCCGGCGGAAATATGGTAATCCGGATGTCCCATGAGAGCATAACCCATTGAGGTTTTGCCCGATCCATTTGGTCCCATTAATACAACTATTTCCGCCGGCCGAACTTCTAAATTCAACCGGTTAACAACCAATTTGTGAGCCACCATTACCTCAAGATTTTCAATCACCAATGACATAAGTCTTATCATAACACGATTGTATAATCATGTTGCGTCAAAAAAAGAACTCAAGAATAAGAAGCAAGTATCATCGCTGATGGTGATGAAAATAATTTAAGATTGGTGCCGATAATTCTTCCGTCACCAAATTAAATGATCCATCTCTTGCTAATAACCAGCGCTGAAAACGGGCTGATTGATTATCATCAATTGTCTCTAACTTTTTCTTATCAAAGGCATTGACAAAACCATTCTCAGTCGCTGTCTTTTTTGCCGAATCATTGACCGGACCTAAATCAAAGTAAAAGCTCTTCCGTGGTTGAGGTTGGCGCTTTGATTGATCAGGCCAATAAGAAGTATCTGTCGGCACATAACGCAAAAGCACTTGATTGTCTGGTGTGAGAAACTCGATGAACTTGATGGCTAAGCTGCGCTGTTGGTTGCCACCGGGCCAATAATCATTATAAAACACAAAGCTAAGTTTTGTGACATAACGATGTTGCCATTTTTGGCCGACCGATTCTAAGAGATCTCCTGCCTTGAATTGCCAGTGTTTGACAATTGTTTGATTGGTTTGACCCACTAACTCAAACTTATCAATCAATCTATCTTGATATTGATTTGGCCGACCGCAAGCGGGCAAGTAATGTGTTCTTGTCTGCCGTCGACAAGAAGCAGTATCGTAAGCACCACGATAGTTTTGACCGTTGTTAAGAAATAAGGCTAATTCAGGCCAATAGTTGGCTCGTTCATTCTTATTCGCCGAAGCGGGATAGGTCAAAAAACCAACTTTAAGTGTAATTGGAATCGCTTGCCAATCTTTAAACTTCAAATCCGCTGCTTGGCTGGCCTGAGGAACAGTTACCTCATCAGTCAGGGTATCAGCAAGAACATTGTCACTCGCTAACAAACGATAATGATGTTCCTTGGTATTATTATTAACGCAAATAAACGACTCCCTTGTTGGCCCTCCAACACAAACAACTTTGCCTTGGATTTGATCAACATTACAATTATCACCCACTGTGGGATGATCAGCCGATTTTAGCTGAGCATTCTGACAAGGATAATAAGCGCTATTCAAATCAGCCTCAGCGGCAATCTTGGACTGATAAAAACTATCGTAGTGGTCACCTAATCCAGCGACACAAACACTTTGACCATTCAACACTTGTTCGCCGCCAACACCTTCGATAATTTTTACCCGATTATCGGTTGAACCACGAATTGCCAAAAAACATCGCGCACCGGCAGCCTTTTGACGAATGTCTTGAGGCATCTTTAGTTTAGCTAAAAACAATAAAAAAATTACCAGTAAAAATAAGCTCGCAACCATTAACCAAGTCCTGAATGAGATCGGATGGATGGTTTTTTTTCTCTTGTGACGCATAGCAGATACTTTAGTAATATTAAATTAAGCTCATTTGAGTGCCAGAATCGCGCTTCGTCTTGAAACTAAAATCAACTGGACACTCAATGAGACGATTCCACTTATTCTTAAACTTGACTTTACCTGTTCTTAAACCATATAAATAAATTTCTCGTGTCACTTTGACATCTTGAAGACAATAATGAGCAAGTTTTTCCAATTGACCGGTTTTAAAATAACGAATGGCATCGAGACCATTACCGCTTTTGCCAATATTTAATGTTTCGTGAGCGACAGCGTCAAGACTAATGCGGTGACCCACACTTTCTTTGATTTTTAGCAAAAGATCTAAAGTGGGAATTTGGCTAATATCTCCATTATAGTATGGCGCGAGAGCCGGCATATCAAAGTTATCAATATTAAAGCCAATGACAATGTCAGCTTTTTCCAATAAAGGAAAAAGCTCTTTTAAATCTGGTTCGAAAAACTTGGCCTCCTGCCACTGACCACTAAAACCCTGACGAAAATTAACCCCAACAAAAGAAACCTCCAATTGTCCCGGAAAATAACCACCAACCTCTTCAAAAGTTTTTTTTGTTTCGACATCCAAAACTACTTGTAACATGGTTTAACTTTCTTCCAGTAGATTGAATTCATTAATAATTCGGCCTAACTCAATCACCCGATCACGCGCTTCGGTGACTAGAAATTTCTCCCACAAATTAAGAAAGTTTTTGTTTAAACCAGCGCGACCAATCTTCGGTAAACCGGACCAAATACTTTGACCTAGAAGCATGCCTCGTGCTCCACCCTCGAGTGCAGTGCGTAAATTTGCCTTTAGTTGGAGATAATCTCCACCATGATCATTCATCAACCAAGGCACATCTATTTCTGCTGTCACCGTCGCACAAGCAAGGGCAGTTTGGGGAAATTGCAAAATGAATAAATCGGTCATATCCTGAAATTCACGTACTGCCATTAATTGAGCCTCAAGAAAAGCGTCGAGTGCTTGTTTATTTTTGTCGTCAAATAAGACGTGGAGTTCGAGCACTAAATCGATCCCCTCATATTGAGCGTAGTCATAAATCTCTGCCAGAAGTTTCTTTTTCTCATTCGCTTTGGATTCTGCCGGATGATAGAACAAGTCCAGCTTTGCCACACCGTAGTTATTACGAATATGTTCCACTCCCCAATCTGGAAGGAAATTTGGCAAATTAAGCGGATCATGCGCAAGCAGATTATTGTTTAAACTTAGCAAAAGTCCGGCAGGTGATTGTTTTTGATTAATCGCAGCAAAACCAACTTTTGGACCTAGAACTAAACCACTAACTTTAGCAGATAATTGTTTACTTGCCAAAGCAATGAGTTGCTCTAAATCAACCTCATAATGAACTTTATCTTCTTTTAGACCAATTAATTGCGCCAATAAACGTGGCTTATCGAGATCAAGCAAAACAAAACGTTGATCATCACTTGCCAATTTATCCAGTTTCATGCTTACTATGATAGCAGTAAGGGCACTGTTTTGGCAAAGAGATTCGTCTTTTTAACGACTCTGTCTGTTTCTAGGGGCACGATGATGCCGGTTATCACGATGATTGTAATCGCGCTGAGGTCGACGATGATTATTCTTTTCTCTCATTTCGGCTTCATCTGCTTGAGAAAGAAGTGATAAGCCAATTTTGCCATCATCTTTAATCTCACTCACTCGCACATGTAATTCATCACCAATGTGATACTTACTGGCCACATCCTTGATAAAGTCGCGTGACATATTAGAAACATGAACCAAGCCTTCGCGACCGGGCAAATATTCCACAAAAACACCGTAATCTTCAACGCGAGTAACTTTGCCGTCGAATTCATCATTCAGGGCAATGACACGCACAATATTCTCAATCGCTTGTTTTGCTTGAGCAATAGCGGCCTCATCCGTCGAAGTGATATTAACCAGACCAACTTTTCTTTCCGCATCTTCCTCAATGTCAATTTCGGCGCCGGTTTCTTCAATCAATGCCTTGATGTGTTTGCCACCGGGCCCAATGATCTCGCCAATTCTGTCAGCGGGAATAACCACCTGCACAATTTTTGGTGCATATTCTGATAGTTGCGCCTTTGGCTGAGCAATCGTCGCTAACATTTTTTCCATGATATAAAGCCGACCTACTCTCGCTTTCTTTAATGCCTCAATCAAAATCTGTTCACTCAAACCGGTAAGCTTAATATCCATCTGTAAAGCGGTAATGCCTGACTCGGTGCCGGCAACTTTGAAATCCATATCGCCGGTATGATCCTCCAAACCTTGAATATCGGAGAGAATCACATATTTGCCTGTAACTGGATCACTCATTAAGCCCATGGCAATGCCCGCAACAGGACGTTTAATGGGCACACCGGCCGCCATTAAACTCATCGTAGAACCACAGATAGAAGCTTGAGAAGTCGAACCATTAGAACTCATAATTTCTGACACTACCTGAATAGTATAGGGAAACTCCTCCTGTGAGGGAATAACGGGCAATAGCGCTCGTTCTGCCAAAGCACCATGGCCAATCTCGCGGCGTTTAGGGAAACCAAAGCGACCGGTCTCGCCGGAAGCATAAGGCGGCATATTGTAAAAATGCATGTAATGTCTAATCTCAGTGCCTTCGATACTTTCAACATGCTGGCCCAGTGAAGGACTACCAAGGGTTGTAATTGTTACCGCTTGCGTCGCTCCTCGCTTGAACATGGCGCTACCGTGAGTATGAGGAAAGAGATCAATCTCCGTCCAAATAGGACGGATCTCATCTGGACGACGACCATCCGGTCTCAAACTATCTTCCAAGATCATTCGTCTTGCTTCATACTTTGCGGCTAAATAAAGCGCTTCTTTCGCCAAGCTTGAATTGATCAATTGATCCTCTTCCGTTACTCCTTCATTCGCTTGTTTGACAATGGCGTCGATAACGGCTGCCTCATCAGTTGGTTGCAAATGAGCTTGAGCCTGCACAATTTCTTTCACTTGATCGTTGAACTGATCGCTAATCAGCTCCTTTAATTTATCCAGTTGGGCTTGTTTTGGTTGGTCGATTTCTACCAATGCAACTTTTTCTTTGCCAACATCAGCAATGATTTGATTCATCTGTTTCACCATTTGGCCTAGTTCCGTTTGAGCAGAAGTGAGCGCTTTCACCATTGTTGCTTCATCGACTTCATTGGCACCGGCTTCAACCATGACAATCGTTTCGCCCGTACCAGCCACCACTAAATCAAGAGCGGACGTTTCCATTTCTGTTTCAGTCGGATCAAAAATAAACTGATCTTGAGCTTGATTTAGTCCCACTCGCAAACCGGCAATTGGGCCGGTGAAAGGAATCTCAGAAATAGTCATTCCCAAAGCACTACCTAATAGACCAAGCATATCCGGATTGTTCTCGCCATCGTAAGAAAAAACCGTGTTGATCACTTGGACTTCATTAGTAATGCCTTCCGGGAAAAGCGGTCTCAATGATCGATCGATTACTCTTGCTTTGAGAATGGTTTCGTCCAAGGGACGCCCATCACGTTTCACCCAGCGAGAACCCTTAATCGTTCCGGCTGAGTAAAGTTTTTCAGCGAATTCAACCGACAAAGGAAAATAGCCCAAATTGACTTTGCGACCTAAAGCAATAGTGCTGTGCACCGTCGTTCCACCAAGAGTCAATAAGACTGCAGCGGCCGCTTGTTCGGAAAATTTGCCGATTTCAACTTTAATAATCTTATCACCGACAGAAATTTCTGTCTTATAAGTTTTGGGGTATTTAGGATACATACTCCACCTTTCTTTAATCTCGGTGAGATTTTTGGAAACGAAGAGCATTCTGGAGAGATGAGATTATCCTTGGCTCTACCAAAGAAAATAAAATAATCTCCGCTCTCTTGAATCCTCTCTGCGTTCTCTTGAAGAGAAATCCTTACCGAGGTAATTTTACTGGATTCATTATAACATAATAAGGTGATCATAGAATGATCTGGAAAATCAAGATTGAAATTAGCTCGGTCTCGGTTATAATCGGTAACACTAGTATAAATTGAATCAATGATTAATTAAAGGAAATTATGAATGGTCAAGAGAAACACAAACGAAAAAAAGTGACAATAGAAGGCAATTCGAGTCAAAAGGAAAAACCAACCGATAAACCAACAGTTGAAGAAATTCACGCAGCATATGAAACAATTTTAATCCCGGCGATCGAGGCAGCGCAGAAGATTGCTCGTAATCCGGGTGGAACTCTCTTTACCACGGTCGCTTTAAAAGCGATTGGGGTTGATCCTACTAAATTACAACCAACTGATCGTCTGAAAATTGGGACGGTGGAAGTTTCAGGCAACATTTTTCAATTGGTGATTGGTTATTACGATTTTTTGGAAAATTTAGGTTACAAACTCGGTTGTATGGATCCCAGACCAGCGCACTTTAAGCAAATTGCCCATTCGTGTATGCATCATGAGTGCGGTGCCGCCGGTTTAACCAGCAAACTAACCTTAAATGATGAATCCCTTTTTAAACAACTTACCGGTACTGAGATTGAAGAACAAGTGGTAAACCAAATACCGGAAACACCATATTTAACACTATTGGAAGGCACTAGCGGTGGCCATCAAGATACCGGCGCTGTCATTATTTTCAGAGGCAGCTACTTAATTGCCGATCCAGCCCAGGAGCAACTCATTCAGCAAGGCATGGGTGGTGCTTATGTGCTCACACTTGATGTTGATCTCATCAATCAATATATTCAATCGCTAAAAGCTGAGGTTACTATTGATGAAACAACTATCGACAGATTCATTAACGCTCTCGTTGATTTCAACGTTGGTATTGCTCTAGATATTGCCAGTGGTGATCATAATAACCTCAACACTCAGGAAACCGGCTTTAATCTTATCCGGGTCAATGCGGCCGCTGACCCTTCTCAAGTTGAAAGAAAAATTGAGTCGAGAATAAGACAATTAGTGGCAAATAAGTTATCCCAAGTCCAAATTTTTGAACACCAACTGACACTTGTAATTGACCGCTAAAGTGTGTGTTATAATCGATTCATGTTTGCGCTTGATGCCAATCAAATTTGGATTATTTTGGGATTACTCCTCATCGTCAGTGAGTTGTTCATTGGAGTCAACACCGGTTTTGATCTGCTGATCATTGGTACAATTTTTATTATTGGGGGGTTTTTTGGACTCATTTTTCTCAATTTTTATATTAGTCTCATTTTCTCCATTTTGTTAGCATTAATTTATTTTATAACCCTAAGAAGGATTGTGCACAGCAAGATTGTGACACCGATGGAAACAACTCTAGGTGTTGATCAGTTAATTGGTCAAACAGCTCTGGTCACAGCAGATATTGCCCCTCATAAACCTGGCAAAGTAAAATTAAATGACGAGGAATGGCGCGCACGTGCCACTCGTAAATTTTCTGTTGGCCAAGAAGTCGAGGTTAAAAAAATTAGTGGCATTACCTTGACCGTCAAAAAAGTTAAAATACAGAAAGGCAAAAATGTTTAGTTTCATTGTTTTGTTCAGTTTGTTCATCATCTTGCTCTTCACTCTCATGGCTGGTATTAAAGTTATTCGACCATATGAAAAGGGAGTCGTCGTCCGGCTTGGTCGTTATCATGGCACGTCTAATCCGGGACTCGCTTTAATTGTGCCTTTTATTGATAGTTTGATCAGAGTTGATGTTCGTGAACAAGTGATGAATGTAATGCCTCAAGAAGTAATTACTAAAGATAATGTTGTTGTCACTGTCGATGCCGTTATTTACTACAAAGTGATCGATCCAGTAAAGGCAGAATTTGAGATTGAAAACTTTTCTATTGCGGCCACTACTTTAGCACAAACAACTTTGAGGAATTTAATCGGCGATAAACAGTTAGATGAGATTTTAACCGCCAGAGATCATATTAACGCTAACTTACGTGATGTACTCGATGAAGCAACCGATAATTGGGGTGTCAAAATTACTAAAGTTGAACTTCAAAAAATTGATCCTCCAAAGGACATTACCGATGCAATGAGTAAACAAATGAAAGCTGAGCGAGAAAAACGAGCCCGAATTCTTGAAGCACAAGGCATTAAAGAAGCAAATATCCTCACTGCTGAGGGTAAAGCTCAAGCGGTGAAGTTAAAAGCTGAAGCTGAGGCGGAGGCAATCAGAAGAGTTGGTCAATCAGCTGAACAAAATTTTACCGAAAGAGCTCAAGTCATGAAACGTCTTGAAGTCGCTCGTGAAGTTTTAGGCACTAACAATACTAAATGGATTCTACCCACTACTGGCGAACTAGTGAATGTTCTCAATTTAGAAGGAAAAGAAAAAATTGTTCCGGTTAAAAAACGCGCCTAAAAAATTATTTGCTCAAACCGAGACGCTCAATTAACTTTTGATATCTTTCTGTACTTCGTTCCCTCAAGAAATTGAGTAAGCGACGACGTTTCGCCACTTGTTTTAACAAACCTCGGCGAGAGTGGTCGTCTTTCTTATGTTTAGCAAGATGATGAGTTAATTCTTGAATCGAGGCCGTTAATAACGCCACTTGTACCTCTGGTGAACCAGTGTCACCTTCAAAAAGTTGAAAATCTTTAATAATTTGGGATTTTTGTGCTTTTGCTAAAGCCATGGTATGCCTTTCTTCGCCCACTCTCTTTGAGTTGAAATCAACCAAAAGAGGTAGTAACCATTTAATTTATAATTAATTTACCAAATCAACACTTATCAAATCAATGCGACAGGTTTTGTTTTGAATCAAACAAGGCCTGTATTGTAACATAAACTAAAAAAACTGCCAATTGAGAGAGTGATTAAAAACACAGTTGGCTTTATTGATCTAATCCGTCACTTTCTTATAAGCAGTAATAATATCGCCAACTTGAAAATTAAATTTATTTTTGAACGTTAAACCCGCCTCATTCTTAGTACCAACGCGGTTAATAATTTCTTTACCATGCATCATCGACTTAATTACTGGATTAGCAATAATCTTGTCATCGCGCTGTAGATGAAATAGATCATTTTTCTTGATTTCTCCCGTTTTTACCTTCACTCCAGCAATTTTCTCGCCCCTCATTTCAAAGATTTGCAAAATTTCCGCTCGACCAAGTTCTACCTCATCGATCGTTGGCTCAAGCAAATGAAGCATTTGTTTTTGAAGATCTTCGATAAGCTGATAGATAATGTCATAAGATTTCAACTTCACCTGACTGTTCTTGGCCAAATTAATAATATTTTTTGGCAATTTTAAATGAAAACTAATTACTGTCGCTTGAGTACTAGCTGCTAAAGTAATATCACTCTCGGTTACCGCTCCCACACCAAAATCGATCAGGTTTACACTTTCCTCGTCAAGATTTTGCAAAATCACCTCTAACGTTCCCTGCACGTCTGCCTTGACGATGAGATTAAGTTTTGGTTTATTTTCTAATAAGGCAAGTAAATCATCCGCTGCTGTTTCGACTTGGCCAAAGTTAAATTTAGCTTCGGTTGCTTCTTTTTGCTGAGTCGGTTGATCATAATCTTGACCGACTTCTTTAATCACATCTCCCACCGTCGGCACTGATTTAAGACCGATGATTTCCACCGGTTGTCCTGGCAAAGCTTCATTTAACTGTTGACCGTGATCGGCGATCAAGGCTCGCACCCTCCCTTGAACATCATGAGCATAAATATCTTGGCGTAATTTTAACGAACCGGTTTGGACAATTACAGAAGCGAGCGGCCCTTTGTGAACATCCTTACTTGATTCGATGACCACTGCTCGCAAAGGTTGGTCTACTTCTGCTTTAAGCTGAAGTAGTTCAGCCATAAGTAAAATCGTATCTAATAATTTATCAACATTTTTACCTGTTTTTGCCGATATTTCAATTACTTCTACATCTCCACCAAAATCAGTCACCACAATATCATGTTCGGCTAGTTGCGCTTTCACATTATCTATTTTGAGATTGGGGAGATCGATTTTGTTAAGAGCGACAATCACCGGCACTTTTGTTTCCTTAATATGGCGAATTGACTCGACTGTTTGTGGTTTAACCCCATCATTAGCCGCTACCACAAGAACAACCATATCAGTGATGGCGGCTCCCCGCGCTCGCATTTGGTTAAAGGCAGCGTGACCGGGAGTATCAATGAAGGTAATCTTTTTCCCCTGATGTTCCGCTTGGTAGGCACCGATGTGTTGCGTAATGCCACCAGACTCACGCGCCGTTACTTTGGTTTTACGAATATAATCCAATAACGAAGTTTTGCCATGATCAACATGACCCATAATCGTTACAACTGGCGGACGGTGATTAATTTTCTTCATATTTCTCAACAGAATGGTTTATAATTTTGAAGCTGACTGACTTCTTTCTTCAAACTCCTTTTCAAAAACTTCGATTCGTTTTAATAAATTAGCCCGATCAGCTTGATTAACTTCTTCGAATTCGAGCCATTTTTGCTTAAATCGAGCCAAATCACTCAGAGTTGTTAATTTATAACTTACCAATTTATCTCTTGTTTCTTGACTCAAATCAAAAGTATCGATTTCATATTCTTCTTCACCAGTTACTTGAGATTTGACTTGACCACTGGCGGATTGAACGGTGATTTTCCAACCAGTTAATTTTGATGCCAAACGTACATTCTGTCCTCCCCGGCCGATAACCAACGAGAGCTGGTCATCCGGAGCAGTCACTGTTGCTAATCGTTTTTTCTCATCAAGATCAATTTTTAAACCCTCGGCTGGGGCGAGAGCGGCCAAAAGTAGTAGTTTATCATCATCGTTATAAGGAATGATATCAACTTTTTCGTTATTTAACTCGCGAATCACTTCTTGGACACGAACGCCTCGTTGACCGACACAGGAACCAACGGGATCAACTCCATCCTGAGTCGCTTTAACAGCTAATTTTGTGCGCACACCTGCTTCACGAGCGATCAGAGCAATTACCACCGAACCGGAAGAAATCTCCGGTACTTCTCGATAAAATAATTTCTCTACCAGGCGTTTATCGGCACGAGAAACAATCACTTGTCGGCCGCGACCTGTTTCCTCAATCCCTTTAATTAAAACGACAATGCGTGAGTTAATCCGATAAAATTCCCCGCGCATTTGTTCCTCAGGAGGCATAATACCTTGACCACGACCTAAATCCAAAATAACGCGACCGCGGTCCATTCTCAGAATTTGAGCCGTAACAATCTCACCAATTTTGTCATTATAGGCTGCCAAAATATGCTCTCTCTCAGATTCGCGGATCTTTTGTAAAATCACTTGTTTCGCTGTTTGAGCTGCAATCCGTCCAAAATTATCTGGCGTCACTTCTTCAGCTTTTTTTTCGTCCCAAGAAAGAATTTCTTCTGTTTCCTCATCACGCTCAATAATTGGTGCTTTAAAAATTTGTGATTGACCATTTTCGTGATCTAATTTGGCAAAATAATAGAACTCGTCTTCTAAACCATACTGCTTACGAAAAGCGGAAACTAAAGCATGTTCAATCGCTTGATAGATTGAGTCCACATCAATTTTCCTCTCTGAAGCAATTTGAGCAATCGCCGAGGCAAATTCAGTCCTGATAATTCGACCCGATTGGGTTGGCATATTGTTTTCTCCTTTTAGATATTGCTAATAAAAAAGACTTCTCGATTCTCGAAAAAGCCTCATCTCAAAAACCGTGGTTGATTATAACGCAAAAAGAGGAAAATTGCAAAATTTTATCTGACAAAAAACTAAATTTTAATTTGCTATAATAGGTGTTCGTAAGTGAGTGATAAAAGCAAAAAGCGCCTGTAGCTCAGTTGGATAGAGCAACTGCCTTCTAAGCAGTAGGTCGTGGGTTCGAATCCCACCGGGCGCACAGGTTTTTTTGTTATTAAAGCCCCTCTGCTCTGATTCTCTCAACGGCTTGCTTTTGTTCACGCGTGAGCTTCTCCGGTACATCCACTACCAAGCGAACATAAAGATCGCCTTTCCCCCGATTATGCAATAACGGCACTCCCTCGCCCCGCAAACGCACTAACGTATGTGGCTTTGTTCCCTGTCTCACCTTTAACTTAAGTTTTTTGTCTGGCAAAGCCACTTCAGTCACCCCGCCGAGAAGCAACATCGAATAAGGTACTTCGTGAGTTAAAAATAGATTATTACCGTCGCGTTGATATTTGGGGTGAGGTTTAACATCTAGCGTGACATCAAAATCCTTAAAACGAATTCTGGTACCATCATAAGCACCGGCGGGAATCTTGATTTTCTTCCGTTTACCATCGATAACCACCTCTTTGGTTGCTCCTTTCAAAGCATCCATGAAATCAACTGTCAAACTGTAACGTGGTCTGGGTTTACTCTGCCGAAAGCCGGCACCACTAAAACCACCGCCAAAAAATTGTTCAAAAATTTCAAACGGATCACCAAAATCGGCGCCGTTGGCACCATGCGCCCCGGTAGTATAAGTCCAAGTGAATGGCCCTTGTTGAAAACCGCCGGCAAACGGATTCTGACCCATGCCCGCAGCCGGATTAAAAGCGGCATGACCAAATTGGTCATATTTTTGACGTTTCTGCTTATCAGATAACACTTGATAAGCTTCATTAATTTCCTTAAATTTCTCCTCTGCCTCCTTTTTATTTTGCGGGTGCTTATCAGGATGCCATTTAAGTGCCAACTTACGATAAGCGGCTTTAATTTCCCTCTCCGTTGCGGTTTTCTTAATGCCTAAAATTTCGTAATAATCTTTTTTTGTCGACATATTGTTTGAATTTTGTTTTTCAATTCACCTTTTTATCGCCGTTATTATATCTCTTTATCATCCAAAGAGGGCGACTAAGATGAAACTTACCTCAATCGCCCTCTTTTATGTAATTCATTAACCCTTAAACTTAATTAACTACCTCACCTTCCTCAACGTCCTCGTTATTATCTTTTTTTGACGTCTTTTCGTTCTTTTCATTTTTTTCTTCAGCCACTTTTGTCTCATCTGTCGTCTCGGTTTTAGCGTTTTGTTGCATCGCTTCGCCAATCTTTTGGGCCTGTTGCAGTAAAGCTTCCGTTGCTTGATCAAGCTCCGTTTTTGTGACTGCTTCTTTCTGAGCTAATTCTTCGAGTTTTTTCACCGACGTTTCGATTTCCTCCTTCACCTTTTTGTCAAGTTTATCGCCATATTCCTTCAGCTGTTTACCGATTTCAAAAGCAACCGAAGTAGCTTTATTCTTGGCTTCAATGAGTTCTTTTTTCTTTTTGTCATCTTCGGCATGACTTTCAGCCTCTTTCTTCATTCTTTCAATTTCGGCCTCCGTCAAATTAGTTGAATTCTGAATGGTAATCTTCTGCTCCTTGCCAGTTTTTTTATCTTTGGCAGTAACATGCAAAATACCATTGGAATCAATGTCAAAAGTAACTTCAATTTGCGGTACACCTCGTGGAGCCGGTGGAATACCATCAAGAATAAATCGACCGAGCGATTTGTTGTCCGCGGCCATCGGTCGTTCACCCTGAAGCACGTGCACTTCTACCTGCGTTTGATTATCCGCTGCAGTCGAGAAAATTTGTGATTTGCTGGTAGGAATGGTCGTATTTCGCTCAATCAAGGGTGTCATCACCCCACCCAAGGTTTCTAATCCTAAAGTAAGTGGTGTCACATCAAGTAGAACAACATCGGTGACATCGCCACCAATCACTCCAGCCTGAACGGCAGCACCAACGGCAACCACTTCATCCGGATTCACTCCCTTATGAGGTGCTTTACCAAAGAATTTTTCTACTTCTGCTTGAATTTTCGGCATGCGTGTTTGACCACCAACCAAGATCACATCACCAATATCACTTGTCTTTACTCCGGCATCTTTTAAAGCTTTCTTCACTGGCTCAAAAGTACGTTTGATCAAATCATCAACTAATTCTTCTAATTTGGCGCGGGTAAACGTCATCGTTAAGTGAAGCGGTTGACCATCTTTCCCCTGAGTAATGAAGGGTTGATTAATCTCTGTTTGCTGGGCCGTCGACAACTCTACCTTCGCTTTTTCCGCCGCATCTTTAATCCGCTGTAAAGCTTGAGGATCCTTGCTCAAATCAATGCCATTATCTTTTTTAAATTCCCCAATGATCCATTGGATAATTTTCTGGTCAAAGTCATCACCGCCAAGGAAAGTATCACCATTGGTGGATTTAACTTCAAAAACTCCATCACCAATATCAAGCACAGAAATGTCAAAAGTGCCACCGCCCAAATCATAAACGGCAATGGTGCGGTTACCTTTTTTATCTAGACCGTAAGCCAAGGCAGCCGCGGTGGGCTCGTTGACGATGCGTTCAACCTCTAAACCGGCAATTTCGCCCGCCTGTTTTGTCGCTTGTCTTTGAGAATCATCAAAATAAGCCGGCACAGTAATGACGGCATGTTTCACCTCACCACCAAGGTAACTTTCGGCATCACGTTTTGCCTTCGCTAAAACTTTAGCAGAAATTTCTTGGGGAGTATATTGTTTGCCACCAATTTTTACCACCGCCATGCCATCTTTGCCTTCCTCAATCGTATAGGCAACATGCTTAATTGTCTTCTGAACCATTTCGTCTTTAAATTTACGTCCCATTAATCGTTTAATTGAGTTGATTGTTTTGGTAGGATTGAGAATCATCTGCCTCTTGGCTGGTTCACCCACTAAAATTTCATTATTTTTAAACGCTACAATTGAAGGAAAAGTATTCCGACCTTCAGCCGTTGGGATAATTTTTGGACTACCACCTTCCATTACCGCCACAGCGGAGTTCGTCGTTCCAAGATCAATGCCAACAATTTTACCGTTAATTTTTTTATCTTCTGGCATAAAAAGTTCCTTTCTTTTATTATAAATTTATCAAAAAATCAATTAATAACCAAGATCAGTGGCAATATTAGCAGAACTCTGCTAATATTGCCAGTAGTAATTTTATTGAGCCGAATTTAGCCAACTACCACTTTGGCTGGCTGAATCACCTGATTGTTTAATTTATAGCCACGTCTTAAAACTTTTTTCACCCGATTGCCTTCGCCCTTCTTTTCGACTGCCTCCATCGTTTCTTCACTGAATGGTTCATTCAATGGGTTAATTTCGCTTAAACCATAATTCTTTAACACTTGCCAAAACTCTTGTGCCACCATTGTTACACCTTGATCTTGTAAGTGACTTGCAGCCAGACTTAAATGCTCCAAAGGTGATAAGAGCTGCTCAATCAATTCTCGCCCTGCTACCGCAGACAACTGCGCTTGAACTTGTTGCTGTCGTTTCAACAAATTGGTGTAATCAGCCAAAGCTTTCAATTCGCGTTCTTTGGCTTGAGCAAGCTTCGACTCATAATCACGCATAAGTGTTTGATGTTGCTTATTTTTTACTGGCTGGGTTTTAGTTTTATGGGTCATTGTTTTAATGGCAATTGTATTTATTTACTAAATTTTACTGATGATCAATGAATATTTTAATCGACAATTTCCTCCATCAATCGTTTAATATACTTCATAATTGGTAAAACATAAGCGTAATTAAAACGAGTTGAGCCAACCACCCCGACTTGACAATGTTGTCCTTTTAATTCACATGAAGTGTAAATGATGCCGATTGGTGCCAAATCTTTATTGCCCAATTCTGGACCATAAATGACCTGGACTCTATTTTCACTTTCAGTCGATTCAAAAATATCATCCATTAATTTTGATTTTTCAACCAATTGCAAAACATTACGCATCACACCAATATCATGAAATTCAGGCATGCTTAACAGATTGGCATAACCAGAATGAAAAAGTTCATCACCATTCATCAGAGCAATACCCAATGCTCTGGTCTTATCAGCCAAAACTTCGGTGATCTTCTGCAACATTTTTTCAATATGATGGCGATTTTCCCAAATTTGTTCTTTAGCGGAAATTTCGTCTGCCACCGTCAACTCTTTCTCTTTTACTAATTCACTCACATAAAGTCTCATTGCTAATGAAGTTGGTGTTCGCCCGGAACTAGCATGACTCTTAGCCAAATAGCCCTGCTTTGTTAATTGGACCATTTCGTTACGAATCGTCGCTGGAGAAACGCCAATGTTGTATTTTCGATCGATCGTATCAGAACCAACCGGTTCTGCTGTTTCGATAAACTCATTAATGACAGCGCGAAGAATCTGAATTTGCCTTGGAGTAAGATCAATCATAGTATTAGCAATGTTAACTATATTTTGCTAATTTGTCAATCATCACCAACAACTAATTTCAATCACCACTTATCATTTAAGCCTATTTAATCTATATTGAAAGTATGCGTCAATCGAAGCGGTTTGATCACAAAAAAATGTTTGTCCAAATCATTTTACTTTTTGGTATGTCAATTGTGAGCATCATCGCTGCTTGGCAACTGAAGGTTGTCAGAGAATTTTTTGGCCATGCGGCCGGTACACCAGCCAATTTTATGGTTGATACCCAAGCAATTGTGGGCAGGATGCCTCGACCTTGGCGCAATCTTGCTCAAGGTGGAGAAAGTCACCTCTGGAGTTTGAGGCCGATCAGTGGCAAAGTGAAGGCTTTACATCCAGAATACATTCGCATCGATCACATTTATGATTTTTATGATGTGGTTCAGGGCAAACCGGGTCAGTTAACTTTTAATTTTTCCAAGTTGGATAAAGTGATTGATAGTATTTTGGCTACCGGTGCCAAGCCATATTTGTCACTTTCTTATATGCCAACAGCAATCAGTCGTGGAGATATGCTTGATCAACCGGTCAACTATACCGATTGGCAACGAGTAGTGCAACAAACAATCCAGCATGTCAGTGGTACTCGGGGTATCGCCGACGTCTATTATGAGGTTTGGAATGAACCGGATTTGTTCGGTAAGTGGAAATATTATGGTAATAAAAACTATCTAACACTTTATCGTTATGCGGCACTAGGAGCAATGAATACCAGAGGAACTAAACCTTTCAAAATTGGTGGTCCGGCCACTACTGCGCTATACAAAAACTGGGTCAATGCTCTCTTAAAATATGCTGCCCGTTATCATTTGCGTTTGGATTTTATTTCTTGGCATCGTTATAGTAACAACCTCAACCAATATAAACGTGATATTCTCAATGCTCGTTCATGGATTGCACGTTATCCGCAATTTGATGGTGTGCTTGAAACCCAAATCACTGAATGGGGTCATGATAGTAATAACAATGCTGGTTATGATTCTCGCTTTGCCGCCGCTCACACTGTCGCTGGAGCAATTAATATGGTTGGTGTGTTACACCGCGGCTTCATTTTTGAAATTCAAGACGGTCAAGATCCTCAAGGAAAAAAATATTGGGGGCGTTGGGGCTTATTGACAAGCAAAAATTCCGGCAGTCAAACAAAGCCAAGATATTGGGGTTTGAGAATGCTTGATCGTATCGCTGATGAGAGATTACAAACTTTGGGTCAGGGCAGTTTTGTAAAGGGTTTAAGTGCCAAGACGTCCGATGGGAAAATTCAAATGGTTCTGGCAAATTATGATCGTAATGCCCGTCATCGCGAAACAGTGCCGATTACGTTCCAACATATTCAACCGGGACGATATTTATTAACAACGAAACGACTCTCCGGTAGAAACAGTCAAGAATACGTGGCGACCACGGCCGCTCAATTAAAAGTTGAAATTCCGATGTTGGTTAATGATGTCGCCTTGATAGAAATGAGCCGAAAGTAAGTTTTACCAACAAGTCAATTGATTAACTTGAACGGTGCGCAATCAACTGCAGAATTTCTTTCTCAAATCTGTTTTTGTCAGTGAATTTTGCGACACTTTTCTGAATCTGCATTGGAGTAAACGACAATTTTTGCCAACGTTTAATGGCCGCCGTCAAACCACTAAGATTAAGGGGTGTAAACAAAACGCCATTTTTCCCATCAACAACAGTTTCCAATGGTCCTCCAGAAGCATGAGCAATCACCGGTGTACCAAAACTCATCGCCTCAATCGGCACAATACCAAAATCTTCATCTTTAACCGGATAAATCAATGCTTTTGCTCGAGCATAAAGTTCTTTCAGCTGCTCATCAGTGACAAAATCAAGAAATGTGACCGTCGGACCGGCAAGCTGCTTTAGTTTCGACAACATTTTACCAGTGCCAACAACTTTAAGTGGCAGATGAAGTTGATTGGCCGCTTTGACAGCTAGCTCCGGGTGTTTGCTAAAAGCTAAACGATTAACGTAGAGATAATACGCTCGTTTCTTCAGAGGCACCAGTTTTTTTGCTAATGACAAATTCATCGGTGGATAAATCACCTGAGCTGGTAAGCGATAGAACTTAGCGATACGTTTTCGTGTTTCTTGAGAATTTGCCACAAAAACACCGACGTTATTTCGAGCAATTTTGACGTCAACCACCCTCAAATAGTGATTAATCAAGGCACCAAAAAATTTAATGAGAGGGTTTTTTTTCCAGTCAGTCATCGTGCTATAACCCCAAAGTGAGCGTGCTGGAGTATGACAGTAACAATAGTGCTTGGTCACTTGATCAACTTTGATCGCTTTGGCAAAATAGGCGTTGGTCGAGGAAATGACCACATCATAACGACTTAAATCAAAATGATGAAAATAGCTGGGGGCAAAAATTCTTAAAGGTGAAAACAGTTTTTTGTAAAAAGGTATTTTTGTCAACCAACTCTGGTGAATTTGCCAATGAGCAAAATGAGACCAATGCCAACCTAACTTTTGTTTATCAATAAAAGCGGTATAAACCGGTGCGTCAGGGAAAATATCATGAAGTGCTTCCAAAACCCTCTCCGCCCCACCATAATCAACGAGATAATCATGAACCAAAGCAACTCTTAATTTTTTAGTTCGCATGTTTTAAAATAAAGCTTCTTGAACACTGACTTCGAATTTATCTTGAGGCAAATATTTCATCAACGAATGAAAGCCTAAAGTTTCAAATAACCGAGCCACCTTTTCTTTATCATACTCGCTCAACTTCGCTTCATCGAGATTAAATCTAATGGGCACATTTGTGTTGATGCGCGCCAGTTCTTGACTCAAAAATGCATCGGCTCTCCCAGCAAGCAATTTTTGCCGCACTCCCGCTGATAATTGATCGGCTCCAGCATCAATCGCTTGGTAAAGTTTTGCCAAACTACTAAACTGATTGATTAATTTTGCCGCTGTTTTCTGGCCAATACCTTTTACCCCTTTGATATTATCAGAAGTATCACCCATCAAGGCTTTAAGATCGACTACTTGTTCCGGTTTTACACCTAATTTGATTACCACCTGTTCCGCATCATACTCGATATCTCGAGAAAAACGTCCGTGTTTCGGTAAAAATACGTGAATTTTATCATTCACCAACTGGAGCAAATCTTTATCGCCCGTGACGATTAAAACATCAATATCTTCAGTCTTAGTCAAGCGTTGGGCAATGGTGCCAATAAGATCATCTGCTTCATAACCGGCTAACTCGAATTGAGGCATATTTAAGGCATTAACCACTTGTTTAATTAAATCAATTTGTGGTTTCAGGTCATCCGGCATTTCCGGTCGATTTGCCTTATAGGTTTCCTCCAAGTCGGCCCGAAGAGTTTTTTCTTTACTATCGAAGGTAACAACAAGATAGTCCGGTCTGAATTGACGAATCACATTAAGCAGGATCCGGGTAAAGCCGTAGACAGCATTGACTAGTTGGCCCTGAGGGCTGGTAAGCGCCGGTAAAGCATGGTAAGCCCGATAGATGATGGCGTGACCATCAATGAGCATGAGCAAAGGTCGGTGATTTGTTCGTGGGCGTGTTTGAGTCATAACCAACGGCAATACTTAATCGTGACTAATCAATTTTCAGCCATCGACTAACTTTTTGAACTCATCTCCATCTAGAGTTTCTACTTCGATTAATTTAAGGGCCACCTTATCGAGTTTGTGACGATGCTTTTTCAAAAGAGCTAAAGCACGTTCTTGAGCCGTATCAATCAGTTGTTTCACGGCCGCATCAACTTGCTTTTGCAGTTGATCAGAAATTTTTAATGGCGTACCAAAAGCCTTGGCATAGTTCGTCATCTCATACATGGGTGCAAAATTCATTGGTCCTAACGGACTCATACCGTATTCTGTCACCATTGCCCGAGCAACTCGTGTCGCTCGTTCAATATCTGAACTGGCACCGGCAGTCATTTCATTGAAAATAAAAATCTCGGCGGCACGCCCACCAAGCAAAACAGCCAACTCGTCGAGCAGCTCTGATTTGGTTGTTTGCAGTTTATCACGATCAGGTGGTGTTAAAGTGTAACCAAGAGCTCGTCCGCGGGAAACGATGCTAATCCGATGGACCGGATCAGCCAGAGGTGAAAAGTGCGCTACTAACGCATGACCAGCCTCGTGGTAAGCGGTAAGTTTTCGTTCAGTCTTATCGTGCAACCGTTTTTTTGAAGGACCAAGTTTCACTTTCAATGACGCTTCTTCGATATCTTCCATAGTGATCCAACGGCGATTTTCTCTGGCAATGGCAATGGCCGCTTCATTTAACATGTTTTCGATATCAGCACCAGAAAAACCAACCGTCCGTTTGGCCACTTTATCCCAATCAAACTTAGCTGCAAACGGTTTACCTTTAGCGTGAATACGCAAAATAAACTTTCTCTCCTCTAAATCAGGCAAACTGACAACTACCCGTCGATCAAACCTGCCCGGTCGAGTCAGTGCGGGATCAAGAACATCGTGGCGATTAGTGGCGGCCATGACGACGACGTTATCGTTGGGCGTGAAACCATCCATTTCCACTAAAATTTGATTTAAAGTTTGTTCGCGTTCGTCATGGCCGCCCACCGCCCCACCAATGCCACGAGTACGACCAATGGCATCAATCTCGTCAATGAAAATAATGGCCGGTGCCAATTTTTTCGCTGTCGCGAATAGATCTCTCACCCGAGAAGCACCAACGCCGACCAGCATTTCCATGAATTCACTCCCGGCAATGGAAAGGAACTGAACGTTTGCCTCACCGGCAACAGCGCGAGCCAACAAAGTTTTACCCGTCCCTGCTGGTCCCATGAGTAAAACACCTTTGGGAGTCCGGGCACCCACCTTGCGATATTTTTTAGGATGCTTTAGAAAATCAACCACTTCTTCCAATTCTTTTTTGGCCTCATCCATGCCACCAACATCTTTGAAAGTCGTATCTTGTTTTCCTTTGACAAAAAGCTTTGCCTTAGATTTGCCAATACCGAAAATACCTTCTTGCGTCCCACGTGCTTGTCTAAAAATATAAAAGAAAAAAACAAACATTAAGATCAGCGGACCAACATTGATCAGGAATTCCCAAAAGAGATCGCTGAAGCTTTTATCGATCACCTTAATTTCTGTTTTAGCTAAATCAATGTGAGCTGTGTTAAAAATTGCCCGCAATTGCTCCCCCGATTCCTTTCTGGCCACTTTAGGTATTTTTTCACCACGATAAAAAACCTTCACGTTGTCACCAGAAACCTCAAGTTTAGCCACTTTGTTTTGACGTACATCAGTTACCAGTTGAGATAAGGGAATTTTTTCCAAATTACCCCCATTAAACAGAGAGAGGATCATCGGTAAAAACAGGAAAATTAGTAAGAGATAAATTAAGCTGCGACTAATCCACTTGTTAATATCAATGTGAAACTCAATTTGCTTAATATTTTTCGGTAATTTTTTGGATAAATTTCGAGATAGTTTATCTGGCTTTATGCTTGAGCGACGAGAAGCGGATTTTTTTGTCATAGACAGCCGCTATTATAACATTAAGTCAACCGAACTGATTAACCAACCTGGGCGCCAGCCTTAATTGACTCATCAACCGTCAACAAGGCAATTAAATCATCATCGCTCGCAGCCAAAATCATCCCTTCACTCATCACGCCACGGAGTCGCCGAGGGGCCAGGTTCGCTAAATAAATCACCTTTTTGCCCAACAATGACTCAACCGTATAAGCTGATTTAATACCGGAAACAACCACTCTCTCACCTAGACCGCCATCAGCGGTTTTGCCAACATCAAGTGTCAGCTTCAACAAGCGATCGGCGCCTTCAATCGGCTCGGCTTGCTTGACAACCGCTAAACGTAAATCGAGCAACTTAAAATCATCATAAGTAATTTGAGTCATTGTTCTGCCTCCTAAAAATTAATTTAATAAACCAAAAGCTTTTTTAACCAATTTTAAAGTTATTTGGGCTTGAGCGCGTGCTTTCTCTGCTCCATGAGCAATCACTTCATCGAGATAATTCGGCTGAGTTAATAGGCTTTGTTTTTTTCGCTGAATCGGTTCAATTTCGGCAAAAATAGCTTGGGCTAATTGAGATTTGAGTTGATTATAGGAAAGCGTTTCAGCTTGATACTGATGTTCAAAAGCGGCTCGTTTTGCTTCACCCATAAATAACTCAACCAATTTCATTAATGCGCCCACGCCCACTGACTCCTGATTAGTCCTTGCATCAAAGTAACGTTTCGTTACCTGAAAACCGGCTTTTTTATCAACTTGAGTAAGTTGAATTTGACCTCGTCCACTGTCGGTTGGCACTTTGGCTATTTTCTGGTTTATAACTGCAAGGCTATCGTCTAAAGCGATAAAACTGCCCGGCACCGATTTACTCATTTTGCCAATACCATTGAGCGAAGGTACATAGTCACCGCTTGTCTTAAATCGTCGTGGCTGGGGCAAATGCAACTGATAAATCTGATTTAATTTACGGACAATTTCGCGGCTCACTTCAAGATGTGGTTCTTGGTCAATGCCCACCGGCACTAGATCAGCTTGATAAATGAGAATATCTGCTGCCATCAAGACAGGATAGTTCAATAAAGCCAAGGTCACATTTTCCGGATATTGTTTTACCTTTTCTTTAAAGGTTGGCAGATGCTGCATACGCGCCACAGAAACGAGCGTGGAAAGATAATATGCCAACTCAATATGTTCCGGCACCATTGACTGAAAAAATATGGTTGATCGCTGCGGATCAAGACCAATAGCAAGATAATCAACCATAACGTTGCGACGGTATTGACTCAATGTTTTTGGACTAAATGGTGTTGTCAACGCATGAAGATCAGCCACCATGTAGAAAGTCTCATAATCTTTACGGCTCTGCAACGCTACCATTCCTTTAGCGGCACCAAAATAATTGCCCAAATGGAGCTTACCTGTCGCTCTCATACCTGAGAGAATCCTAGTTTTTTTTGTTTTTTGATTTTCCATCTCAATTGACTCCCTTTCTTTCAAGAATGTGTTTAAATTTTCCCAATCTCATTTCTTTTGCCCCTCTGATCACTGTTGCCAGGCCAACTTCAAGATCATGAGCAATCTGACGTTGAGGCTGACCGGCTTTTAATCGTCTGATAATTTCAACGCGCTTGCTGAGCTGAATAATCTCTTGTGGTGTCAATAAAGCATCCAGTAACTCGACAAGATTATTCGAATGCTGTGAAATCAGTCGCGCCAAATTGGTTAGTTTCTGTTGATAATCATTAGTCATCGTTCAACACCCTAAGCTCATCTATTTATCAAATTTATCTACTCCATTGTACTAGTACAATGATACTATAACGCATTTTCACTAAAAGGCAAGAACCAATAATGACAAATCGAAAGGAGAAAATTTTACCTTCTGATAACTATCGATTGCAACCGGTTGAATCAAAGTTCCTCAATCATCACGTTTGGGTCAGATTCTGGTATATCAACAAAATTAAGATATCTCTCCGTCGTCGTGATTCGTTTGTGACCAACCAACTGAGAAACATAAACTAAAGGAGTGCCTGCTTTCAACTGTTCAACAATAAAGGTGTGACGCAAGTCATTTACTTTTGCATCCCTAATCCCCGCTAAACGAAAATAACGGTCGATTGAAGTTCTGATATTGCGCACTAAAAATGGCCGACAAGTTTTGGTAAGAAAAAGGGTTTTTTCTTTACTTTTCGGTCTTACCTCAAGATAATCTAACAAAGTTTTTTTTGCGGCCATATTTAGCGGTACTTTACGGGCCGGTGAGGAATTTTGCGCTTTAATATTAATCACATTCCTTTCAAAATCGAGATCATCGATTGTGAGTGCAGCCAATTCGCTGATTCTCATACCCGTTTGGAGTAGCACCTCAACTACAGCTGATATGCGCGCATCATGCTTGCAAACATCTCTCAGAGCCCGATACTCCAATCGCGAGAGAATGCGAGGTAGGCCCGGTTTATATTTGGGATGAGTCACCAACAAAGCGGGATTTTTCCTCAGAATACCTTGCTGTTTCAAAAATTTGAAAAAAGCCTTAATAGAATTTAATTTACGAGAAATTGACTTGGCGGTGTAACGTTGTTTTTTGAGTAGTTTTTTGAATTCCTCAATATCTTCAAACTCAACTTGTTCCGGATAAGTCTTCAATCTTTGGGCCAAAAATCCATTCATTTGCTCAATGTCTTTCCCATAGGCGAGAACGGTGGCGTGAGCTTTGCCGGCTTTTTGTAAATTTTCTACAAATTGGGCATGCAAATCAACTAAAAGTTTCTGCATAGTGGTACGATCTGCTATACTAATTAACAAACGAAGACAAATTAATCATTCATCAAACCATTTTATGTCTTATAGTTTTTTTATAAATGGATCAAAATTAATTTTGTGAAGCTTATAATATCATATAATTGGACTTTTTTCTATGCAAAGGATATTCGATCATAGGCTGATTGCTTTTTTCATAACAATTGTAGTCATCATATTTTTATTTTCTTTAAGAAAGACGAGATTGAAAAGTGACTCTTCAACCCAGATATTGAAGCAGAAGCAACAGAGCGTTGCTCAATTAAAAAAAGATTTGGAAGAAATCAGACAAAGAAATGCTAAATTTAAAAGTGATTTTTATCAGGAAAAAATCATTCGTAATGAATTACTGATGCAACGGCCTGGAGAAATTATTATGCAGCTGCCGATAGAGGAAAAACAAACACTCATAAGCCCTACTCCGACTCCCGAGTTAAAAAATTTTCAAAAATGGCTTAATCTGTTTTGAGACAAGGGTATCGGTGCTTCGGGACTCATAAAGATGATGATACCACAAAAAATTACTCATACCGCAATGCATCTAAAGCTGAAATCTTAGTGGCCCGCTTAGCCGGGTAAATGCCAGTCGCAATTCCTACACCAAGTGATAAAACTGCAATTAAAATTACAAAATAGAAAGGTACGTGAGAAACATCAATCAGACCAGCACCCCTAGAAAGAGCAAATAAAGTTAAAATTAAACTAAGTAGTTTACCAGCCACTACTCCCAAGACGATACCCAATATTCCACCGTAAAAACCCATCACAATTGATTCTGTTAAAAATAGCTCTTTAATCTCTTGAGACCTCATACCCATCACTTTCATTAAACCGACTTCACGGGTACGCTCTAAGAGTGAAACTGTGAGAGTATTGAACATGCCAAGAGCTGCTACCGACAAAGCCACCATTCCTAACAAAGCAAAAAATACGCGTGCCGTAGAGAATAAGGAATTAATTTGAGATACCGTATCAGCCACCGATTGCGTGATGAAACCCATGGCTTCTATTTGGCGTCTCACTTTTGCCAATCCTTTTTGAGTTTTAGTGCTGATTTTGGCCTGAGAGTAATTAGTAACTCCCAATGATCTCAAATCAATAAAAGGAACATAAAAAAGTGGATTTTTACCGTCTGGTATAACACCGACAATGGTGTAATTGGTGGGTACAGATTCAATTTTATTATCTTGATTTTCTAGCAATTCTCCCACTATAACAAACGAGGCTGAAAAAGTTTGACCGATAGCTTTGTTTTTATCTAGTCCTAATACATTCAACATGGCCTGATTGACTACCGCCTCTTTAATTGCATCTTGAGCTAATTTAACCTGTTTGACTTTAACTTGAGTTATAGCACTTGACTCTGATGCTACTTCCACCCAATCAGTATTTGTGCGATTTGCTTCATCACTACTACCTAAAACTTGTCCAAATTCTAAATTGGCATGGCTGGTAATAGCGAGGTTAACTTCGGCCACGTAACCATTTGCCTGAACTTGTGTTCCATCCTGATCTCGATCAACCAAATATTTACCATCTTCACAATCCCCTTGAGTTTTAGTGTCACAACTTTGTCGTTGCCAAATTAATACCTTCGTTTTTAACCACTTACCCAAAGTATTACCTTGCTTATCGGAGCCAGCGCTACCAGCATCATTATCAGCCAAATATTTGCCACCCCAAACTTCATCCGCTTGAGAATAACCTTCAACCCGCTTGGTATAACCAATAATCTTGGCGTCAATTGAAGGACCACTTCTGACTCTGATCCAGGCCCGAGGATTAATGAGATACTCTACTCGACTAATTCTTTCACCAACACTACCCATTTCTCTCTCTGTAGCAATTCCTGCCACTTGCCCCGGCGAATCTTTAATTGAGCTAATTAATTGATTATTGTCAAAAATCTTGCCCTCAATGGGTTTGATGGCTGACTGATGTAAGTAATTAGCCGTTACACCATAAACTGCCACATCAGTAACTGAATTTTGGTAGCTAATTTTTCCTACTGCAGTAATTACTGGTAAAGCTGAACTTACCTGCGGTAAATTGGTGAAATCAGCGAGTACTTTATCATTAAGACGTAATTTACTACCAGTTTGAGATGAAACATTAGCTTGACGCATTTCTTCTAAACGGGTCACCCGTGACACCACTAAATCCTGTAAACCGTAACCAATAGATACTAAAAATACGATTGCTCCAATACCAACCGCCATACCACCAATAGTAATTGCAGTTCGAGTTTTTTTGGATTCGAGGTTAGATATCGACAACTCTATTAAGTCTATTCTAGAAATAGAATTTCCTCGACCAGCATCAAGCATTTTAATAGCTCTCAGGTAAATTGGTTGCCAATAGTGCATTAATCTGTTTGACTCAGTATTAGTTGAACCTTTAAACAATTTAGTCACCCACCTTTCAACAAAGCCAACAATTTGGGTGATTAAATATAAAATTAAAAGACAAGTAAAAGTAACCATCCTCCAGCTACTCGTTAACACCTCATTAAGTTTTGGTTTAAATTTTAATCGCAAGGTAGCTTTATTCATTTTATTGTTTTACCAATTAGTATTTTAATTAACTAAACTGCATTTATTGACCTCGTTTACTAGGTAAATTAGCTAGCAGCAGCTGCTTATCTTTTTCGTTATAAATCCTTTTTAGTTGCCCATCAAACATTTCGATGGTAGTTTTGGCGAACTTAATGTACTCCAAGTCATGAGTCACCATAAGAAAAGTTTTGTTAGTTTTCTTATTTAGATTATCCAAAACTTGCATTAATTCTTGACCAGAACGATAGTCCAAATTGCCTGTTGGTTCATCAGTAATTAAAATGTCTGGATTAGTAATTAATGCCCGAGCAAGGGCTACTTTCTGTTGCTGGCCGCTGGATAATTCACTGGGCAAGTACTTTGCCCATTGCATCATACCAACAAGTCTAAGCATTTCTTTTGCTTTAGTTAAGCGAATAGTTTTACTCTCACCCAAAAGAGATAAGGGAAAGGCCACATTTTTGATTACATTCAAAGCTCTAATCCAACGGGGTTGTTGATAAACCATTCCCATATTTTGTTTACGAAAGTTAGCCCGTTCGTCCTCGTTCCAACGACGATAAAGGTCTTTACCGAGGACTGTGACATAACCTTCAGTTGGTTCTTCTAGACCTAGAATTACATGCAATAAAGTCGATTTGCCACATCCTGAAGGACCAAAAATTACAGCGAAATCACCAACTCGAATTTGTAAGTTGATATTTTTTAAAACTTGCACGTCTTGAATGCCAACATGAAAAACTTTATTGAGATTGACAATTTGAATGGCAATTTCCTTATCAATGTTCATTGTTTTAATTCTCCTAGAAAACCAAATGCTTGCTGCAAACCACCAATAACCAGATTAAGAGCATTGGCAGTAGCCTTTGGGGTAATGGTAACTGTATCAACAGAGTAGCCGTCATTACCAGCAATATCTTTAGAAATTGCTCGCAAATGATAGACCTTAGAAGTAGCTAAATTGGAAATTACGACTACGTGATTATAGGTTAAGTTACTTTCTTGCTGAGTACGTTGCGCATAACTACTGCCGGTACCTTCTCCGAATTCAATTTGAGCGGTAGCAGGTTCGTCAGTGTTCCAGGTGACCACAATTTGTCCCATTGACTCTTGAGCCGTAGTAGCAGTTTGAGGAATAGCTGTACCCTCAACTCTCAGATCAGTTATAAGTGGTGGTCTCGTGTCGGTGGCGGTGGTAAACTTTTGTCTATCAGAAACTGCTTCATTACCAATTTTATCCCGCCCTTTAACAATCAAAATATAGGGCGTATTGGCAAATAGACCACGAATAATCATGCGATGGAGTCCTTTAGTCAAAGTAACGTTTACCTCATCCCTTGCCTTGTCTGATTTTCCTTCTGGATAGTAGGTAATAATTGAGGAAATCTCTGTGTTAGTCTGCCAACTAACCAAAACTGTTGGTTGGGCCGCACCCCGTACCTGTTGAATTCGCACCTTAGAAATTTTCGGCCGTGGCAAAGTCTTAAAATCTAAAATTGTCCCCTCATATTCATCACCTTCACTATCGTAAGTATTTATCTTGTAGTAATATTTCGCTCCATCGTCAAGACCAGTCAGCTCAGTTGTGTAAGTTGTTTCACTGGTTGAGGTGGAAACTTCCTTAGCACCACCAAAGCTGGTAGTTTTACCATAATATATTTTCACCTTTGAAGCGTTTTTAGTCGTATATTTAATGATGGCTGAAGATAAACCAATGCTGTCTACCGTCACATCTTTAACGGTTGGGGCTGCATTAGTGGTAAAACTTTTTTCATCCGATGTTCCTGTATTGCCATCTTCATCAGTCCACTTAGCCTTATAGTAATAGGTCGTTCCAGCTGATAAATTAGTTAAAGTAATTGAATGATCAGTCGTTTGACCAGATTTAGAAGGTTCTTCATCATAATAACTTCCTGATGAAGAACCATATTGAATCTTGCTGTCTGAGTTTCTACTGGTTGACCAATTTACTGTAGCTTTTTTAGTGGTAATAGAAGAAGTAGTTGGCCCTGAGGAAAGAGAAGCAGCTGAAGTATACTTTCCATCAGGATAACCGGAAACAGTCGAAGAAACGGCCGAACAATTATTGGCGCTATCACAAGCTTTAACGCAATAGTAATAAGTTTGTTGATTTAAACCAGTGTCGGTATAAGCGGTACCGGCGGTCGAACCAAGTTCAGTAAATGAGGAAAAATTAGAAGAACAGGAAGCTGAACTAGTTGTTGAACGGTAAACTTTATATGCTGATACCCCCGCACCTACATCAGATGGAGTTTCCCACGAAACCGTCAATTTCCAATTAGAGCTAACTTTAATGGAAATATCGGCCAAATCCATGCTTCGCGGTACACCAGGAGCGGAAGTATTGGCCGTAAAGTTAACACTGGCATAAGAAGAATAATTGACATTGCCTGCCTCGTCTTTAGCCACCACATAAAAGGTGTTTGTCCCCGGCTGAGTGGCATAGGCATCGGCCGACAAAGAAGCACTACTTGTCCAGGTACAAGTAGAGGCGGAAGGAACAGAATTAATTGTATAACAATAAGACAAACCAGACAACTGACCAGTATAAGTCGCTGGTGCTTCCCAAGAAAAAGCAAAAGAATTAGTTGTATTGCTGGAAGGAGAAACGGCTAAATTTTGCGGCGTAGTTGGGGCATCAGCATTGTATTTTAAAATACCGGTAATATAGGTCGTACTGACATTACAGGCATTATCCCAGGTTCTGAGATAAAAAGTGTTTTCTCCGGTAGACAAGGAATCATTGGTAGAATTCAAAGTATAAGAACCAACCGTAATGAGATCATTACAATCCTCATTACCACTATGATTGGCACCATACCACGTCCCGTTTGGACCAATTCGATACTGATAACCTTTGATACCTGAGGCAGAGTCACTACTTGAGGCCGAACCCGAAGTCGCCCAATAAATAGTAAAATCGTTGATATTAGCTTGATAGCCTTGGGGGGCGGAAAGACCTGATGGATTTGATGGTACCGTATTGTCAAATTTAAATTGAAATTGAGCACTGGAACCAGAGAAAATATTACCACCATTGTCCACTGCTTTGATATTCAAATAGTAAGGATCGCTGGAGCTAGTTAGCCAAGTGCTTCCTTTATAGGACGAGGTAGCAAAATCAATTGAAGTGGAAGAAACAATAAACTGACAGGTAGTGCCACTAGTAGAAACAGGTGAAGTTCCCAAAAGACCTTTGGCGGTGGCAGGATCCCCATTGGGATCTGTACCTAGATACAAACAATAACCCTTCAATCCTGAACCACCACTATTATCCGCTCCCGCCGTCCAACTAAAATACGGCGAAGAACCATTAGTCCAACCGTTGTCGGAAACGGAAGAACCACCATTAGTTTTGGTCATAGTAAGAGAAGAAGCATTGGTTGTTGGGCTGGTAGTATCGGTTGTCAAACCAATTTTAAGGCTGGTAATGGCAGGCATATCAACACCACCAAAACTCATAATCGCTTTGATGGATATTTTTTGGCTGGTTACTGGCAAAGCCTGCATTGCTGCCTGGGTTAGTTGAGCGGCCGTATTAGCATAAGTTGTTGAATCACTGATAGCATTGGTCCAAGTCCCACCAGTGTAGTACTGCCAACGGGAACCAGTGGTATAACTACAGGCCGATCCATTATCAAGGCAAATCTGGTAAACCACTGATGCGTTACCCGAAGCACTGGCTGTTTCGACAAAAGAATCCCAAGTAACTACCTGGGCATTAGAATAAGCAGTGGTATTATAAATACTATAAGTGCCACTCTTGGAGAGAGTAAAATCATCAACAACGACCGTTTTGCCGGCTTTAACTAAAAGACCATACTGGCGAGATTCATTAGCGCCAGTCAAGGTTCCCGTTAATTTCCACCAACCTCCCCCTGCGTCAGCATAGGTGGTCGGAATGGTTGAACCGTTATAATAAAGTTGAGCAATACTGGATGTAATTGTTCCTCCCTGATTGCCAGTAGTATTATCATAAACATAAGCGGAAAAGTTATAAGTTGAGGTATCGCCAACATTAACCGTTTGGTAAATTTTGCCGTCAACAACATTACCTATAACTATCAAATCGCCGCCGGTCGCTTCGCGACCGGAAGTAGAGGAAAAAGATTGAGAGATGGCTACGGGATCACTGGAACAGCGAAACCCAACATTGAGACCCGTATTGGTACTAACCCAAAACAAGTAGAGAGTGTAAATGCCCCTGCGTAGGAAGTGCTACCCCAACCCCCGCCACGAAGGAACACCCGATTGGAGGAAGCACCATTATAAGTGTAAATGCGACCAACGCCCTGATTGGCATTATAGCCACTGTCCAAGGGACGAATAATATCGTAAGACAAATCACCATAATCAGTAATGGCCGTATGTTCAATCCAACGCCAACCAGCCGCACCACCATCTGAAGGAAGATTATTCGTTAAAGTATCATCACTGTCTCGCATCACATGCTCCCAAACGTTACCGGCCAAATCCCAAACAACACTGCCGTTAGAAAGACTCAAAGTACGTACCTGATTACCCACCGATCCCGATTGGCCACTGGCTGTATTGGTTGGACAACCTGATGGATTTTCCGTTCCTGGATCACCGTCAGTATAAGCACAACGATAATCACCTGTGTCGGTAGTTGAAGCCGGTCTGGCTTTTGCGGGCGAGTTATCATTATGACCAGCAAAAAGATAACCCAAACCAACATTTCCACCACTCCAATTTGTTGCTTGACTTTCAACATTGCGAGCAATTGTCATCCATTCAGGGTTCGTAATTAAATGAGCAGTACTACCATTAAGAGTAATTGCAGCACACCTAACCTTAGCATTATCATGACTAATATTAGCGATTGGATAACCGGAAGCAACTGAAGTCACCTGTCGATTATTAGTTGAAATACAAGGGGTAGTGCTGTCTGAGTAAGTATGATAACCACTGTCAGGACTAGTCAAACCTGTCGTTAAGTCGGAGGTAGCGACGCATTTTGCCTCGTACTTCATCACTAAAAAGTTGCTGGTGGAATAAGCGGTGTTGCCAGGCACTTCCACCCAACCAGCGGGAGGGATGGCGGCCACATTCCATGAACTATTATCGTCGTTGAAAGCAGAATTAGCTAATTTATTAACTCCACTGATTGGATGAGCTCCATTAGTGTCTACCGCAACAAAATTGGCATCATAGGTATAGTCGCTGGCGGTTGAAACATTAAAAGTCCAAGTCTTACTGCTATCGTTAAGTGCAAATACTTTGGGCAAAATGATTTTGGTAACGGTTAAGTACGAACCGACTGCAATTCCAGTAAAAACTAAAAACGTAGTCAACAAATTGAACTGAATGCGTGAAAAATGCCAGTGAGGAGCAAAAAAGTAGTCTTTGAATCGAGATAACATACATTAATACAACAAAACTAACAACAATAATAAATTATTGTTTTACTTCTTTCATAATATCTGATTTACTTTATCAACGCAAGCGATGTGAGTCTGTCTCACCAAAACCTATTCCACCATGCCCGCAAACATCTTTTGTTGTAGATTGTAAGTATTAGCATATTGAAAGTGACCATTAATAGATGAAATATACTGTTTTAGTTCTTTTTGAGTAAGTTTATTTTTCTTAAAAGCTTTAATTTTATGATGACAATTTTTCTGTATTCGTCTTAAACTATTACCTCGAATTAAAGTGTGATCGTAAAAAATACGATACCCTACAAAAGGAATACCTTCAACAACGTTTTTAATTACTGACTTTCGGGGATGAAGCTGCAAGTTTAATTTATTTTTCAAAAAAATCTTAATTTTGTCTCTCAGACTTATGAGATGATTTTTATCCTTATGAATGATTAAAAAGTCGTCCATATAACGACCATACCATTTCTCCCTTAACCTTTCTTTAATAAAATGGTCGAGTTGGTCTAAATAAATATTTGCAAATAATTGGCTAGTTAAGTTGCCAATAGGCAAACCTTTTCGATCATTAATCATTGCCGATGTGGCGGAAAGATTATCAATTTTAGAGAAAAGTGATAATTGTTCACTCTGCCAACTCAATAACTTCTTGGCAGAATGAACATTACTGAGAGTAATGATTGACCGAATGAGACTAAATGTCCGGGAAGAAGTAATAGTTTTTTTAATGATTTTTAGCAAAATATCCCATGAAACATTTTGAAAAAATTTCTTAATATCACATTGGAGAACATAGATAGACTGATTTTTACCATAGTTATATCTTGCGGCCATCAGAAACTTTTTGACACGTTTTGCTCCAAAATGTGTGCCTTTGTTTTTACGACAAGCGTATGAATCAAAAATAAAATGTTTTTCAAACAAAGGTTCAATTAATGATACTAATGAATGTTGAACCACTCGATCGCGAAAATCTGGAGCAGCCACTTGTCTGGTTTTTGGATCATAAACTAAAAAGTGAGTGTATCTAGAAGGTCTGTAAGTATTAGTGTTGAGTTCAAATTCAAGCCTACTGATCTCTGATTCGAGAAAGAAGTCGAAGCGACAAACTTTAGGTTTACTAGCCTTACCAAGTCTAGTTTTGAGATAAGCACGTACAAGATTCTCAAAACTAGCAATGGTTGTAAAAATATCTGTATTTTCAGATTGTTTCATTCCCCCTTACTTTACCCATTTTCTTTGTGCTTCGTTATTTCTAAAGAAGCACAAAGATACAGGTATGATGTTCTCCCAAAAATTTTTAAGTTTTTGAGATGGAAAAAATCTGGTGATTATAACGGCCCCGAATATACATCCGTAAACATATATTACTCGCCTCAATCATAGTCACTGGAACAGCGAAACCCAACATTGTTATTCGTATTGGTACTATCCCAATTCAAGTTGAGTGTAAATGCTCCTGTGTTGGAAGTGTTATTCCAATTCCCGCCACGAAGGAACACTCGCAAACGCTTTTTATGATTTTCCCCGATATTTAGAATATCACATTTTCATCCAACCATTAAGCATACGGCCTAATTCGTTCAACTTCTTGGAAGTTGATATATATTGTTTAATACTCATTAATTTTAAATCTTTAGTGAGGCGAATGAATATCCTCAGCATGTCCAACTCATTAGAAAAATTTGATTGGAGAAGCTGTCGCTCCTTCCCTCGAGATTTATTAGCTTGAATGATTAAAATTAATAGTGAGATACTTAACTCTTCGATTTTTCTACCCAAAATCAATCGGTGACTTTTAGGAATACGATTAATTATTGGATAGAGCCAAAGAAGCAGCGCATATGTTTTTTTGAAAAGAATAAATTTGTTAGGCATCGACATTTCATTGTGAAGTAAACTGCCAAAGTAGGCAAATTCATTTTGCTAAACTAACAATGAAAATATTGAATAATAAAGGATGGTGAATCCACGGCCTTTAATATATGTATGAGTTTGGCACTATCTCTAACAGTTTAAATAGAGGCGCAAATAAATATATTTCAACTACTCGAATCAGTCCAGACTTTCTTGCATATACCGATAAACAATTGAGATAATTTCTTGAATATCTTTATTAGCATTTTTATATATCAGATTATCAAATGCTACACTTTTGAAATTTCTAATAGGATTACTGATTAATGCATGAATAAATGATTGTGTGACACCAGTTACTCCAACAAAATTAAGAATCACTTCTTCTCCCCTTTTTAATGCCGGAATAATTTCGTCAATTCTGATTCTTTTAGCAAGATCCTTATTCTCCGCAAACTCACCGGTAATTTGTTTCAGATTAATAATCTTTTTCATATGAACTTAGGTTGTCTATATTTTTTTCTCTTACGTTCCCGGATAGACTGATCATATACTTCTCCAATATTGGCTAATAAGTCATTAAACTCTGAAGTTTCATCGAGTGAGATGTCGACTGCCACTACTGTCCCCTGGAAACTTGGAGCATTATCGGTTTCATTGTGAGAATCTCTGTCTGGGTCTGCATATAATCTGGGCATGCCTTTAACTCGTTTTTTGTATTTTAGCAAGGTATACTCACCGCTACCACTATAAATGACAAAGTAGTTGCGAGCGATTTTGGCAATAGACTTAATGAAAAATAAACCTGCCCCAGCGTTATCAGCGGTACCTCCTTCCTTACGAGTGGTACCGGTAATCCCTGGAGTTAATGCTAATTTAATTGCGTCAAGATCAGTTCTAGGATGCCAATAATTATTCATACTTTTCCAAATACCGATACCAGTGTCACAAATAGCGATGCTAACCCGATTAGTTTTTTTATAATATTGAGCAGCCACAATAGCTCCGTTTTGCGCAAAAGAATGCTCAATAACATTTCTCACTAATTCACCGATAATGTATTTAACTATCGTGGCATTTTTTTCCGATAGATGAAGAAGAGGAATCATGTCTGTAATGAAACGAGATTGATTATCGGCAGTTTTAATAATTTTAATAGGAACAAATCGTCCAGTTTCTTCCTTTTTATGATAATTGAATGGTGAGTTAGTTTTAGTTAGATCATAAAGCCCCATTCTATCTAAATACAAGCCTGTCTCTGGGACTTGACCGATAATTGTTGCATTTTCCTTGCCCACCTGGATTGCTAAAGCAGCCGCTATGACCAAATTAGCAGGATGAACTGTCACCCACTTATCGTGAGTTGATATTTCTAACTTACTGGGATCTGATAAATCAAGTGAATTGACAAAACTTCTAAAATTACGCAGGTTTCCTTGATTTGATAAGAACACTTTCATGTTGACATGTTACCCGTAGAGTGCTTTTGTGTCAATAAGCACTCTACGGGTAAA
>WFRK01000017.1 GCA_015486535.1 Candidatus Microgenomates bacterium
TGAATATTCTGCGCTTATTTCTATACGAAATATTTTATTTTTTTGTGACAAATAGCCAAAAAACGGGCTGACCGGCGCTATTATAAATCACTTTAGCCGCTCTTGTTTTATCAATCAGATCAGCTTTTTTGCCTGCCACAACAAGCGCGTTTTTCTCACTCAGTTTGTCGGCATGAACCACATCGGGAAAATCGTACTTAATCAACGACCCACCATGATAAGCAATTGGGCTCGTACGCCGCATAAATAGAGCATAGATATAAGGTTGACCATATTCGGAAGTAATCACAATTTTCTTCACTTCAGGATAACCAGCCAAACCTTTTTCATATTTAATTGCCTCGGTCATCATTTGCCTATAACCATCATTAAAGGCCGGTGCTGAATTTTTGGCGAAAACGGTGAAATATTGATAAACATCGATGCTAAAGAAACCAAGTTGTAAAAACAACCAGCTAATGACAATAAATTTTAGCCACCTGGTGGGCCATTTTTTTAATTTAAACCAAAAACTGATGCTCAACCAACCAATGATCAGCAATAAAATAAAACCAATTAAGGCTAACAAAGCGCGATTGGCGTGAGGGACAATCAAGCCAATGGCAGCAGGAAGCAAACCGATAAACACTAGATAAAAACTGAATAAGTAAAGTTTGTCAAGCTTTTTCATCAGAGACCAATGGGAACGCGCATATAACCAAAGAACGAGGCCAATAAGAATGATCAACAGTGTTCCCGGGAGCAAAACTGAAAAAGGTAAACCACCATGCCTTAATGTGTCTGTTTTGCCAAGTAGTAAAAATTGTGGTGACAATTGAATCATTAAATTGGTCAACAAAAGTCTCAACTGGTTACCTAAGCCAGGTACTTTAGAGAAAAGTGTCACTCCCGCTCGCTCCAAGCCGTGACCATAAATAGCATCGTAGATTAACGGCAATAAGAAAATTAGAAAACTCACTCCACCCCAAAACAACCAGCAAGCAGCGATTTTCAACCAACGCCAGCCAACGAAAACTAAAGCGATAATCAGCAAGGGAGTGAATAATTTTGTTGAATGATAGGTGTAAAGGCTAAGAGCAAAGAGTAACCAAGAGAAAAAATAAAGCATAATTTTTTTTTGGTTCTTCCTCTGACATTGTTTCAAAGATAAATCGGCGTTCGCAACAAAGAAAAAGTAAAGCGCCCAAATGATTTCTGTCAGCGCCAAACCGCTTTCAAACCCAAGACGAGAAAAGTGAAAATGCCAAGGAGAAATTGTCAAACTGAAGCTGGCCAATAAAGCGAAAGATTCAATACTTGGCGATTTTTGTTCTTGCCACCATTTCCGACCAATTAAAATTAATAATAATTGGCGGATCATTAAACCAATACCGAAGACGGCAAAAGCGCCAGCGATCACAAACGGTAAACGAACAATCCAAAGTTTTAGGCCAAATAAGCCGGTAAAAAGTCCATTGAGATAGATCGCCAAAGGCGCCTTATAGTCACCAAACGATTTAAATGAAATCGGCATGAGGTGCAACCATTCATCACGGTGAGTAGTCATAATCGACCAACCATTGTAACCAATCGCCGCCTCATCCCAAGTCATCCCATGAGGTACTTGACCAATTTGGTAAATCCTCAAGGCCAACGCCATCAAAGTAATAATAATGAGTAAGAAATAAAAATGTCTTTTAAACATTGCCGGTTTCTTTCTGATTGATTGACTGATGCTTCAATTGATTTAAAAGTTTCCGTCTTTGAAACCACCAAAATGGTCGCCAGAGATAGTAAGCCAGTCTCTGCCAAAAATCACCATGTTTTAAAGTAAAGTAATCAGCGTGCCGCCAACCTAATTTGAGCATTGCTTTTTGATTGAAAATTTGCCGATGAGTTGAATCATGTTGATGAAACACAACCGCTTTTGGTTCAAATAAAATTTGCCAACCATGGCGGCGTGCCCTGAATGATAAATCGACATCTTCCCAATAGGCAGGATAAAACTTTAAGTCAAAACCGCCCAACTGAAGCCATTTTGTTTTGTCAAATAAAGCACTGCCACCAGATGCCCAAGCTGTTGGGCCGGCGTGAAAATCAATCGCTTTGCTGTGTTGGAATAAACCTAATTCATACCACAGTCTATTTTTGCCCGCTTTTGCGCTTGATTGAGTCTGCCCCTCATACTCCAAGCAACTAACGGCAAATAAATGATGATTGCTTTTTTCCGTAAATTGGCGGGTAAGCATTTGCAATACATTTGGTTGCGGCTTGACATCACTATTTAAAAGAAAAATTAAATTGTGTTGAGCGATTTTTACGGCCTGATTGACATTGGCGGCAAAACGTTGATTTTTTTGATTGGCAATTAAAACCAAATCAATCATCTTGGTTTTTTGGGGCTTTTTTGGACTGAGTTGATACTTCTTATTTTGATAGATAATGCGTTCTCTATCAGCCATAATTTTTTTAAGGTGAAATTTTTTTATTAACCAATCAATCGTTTCATCTGTGCTCGCATCATCAGTCACCACCAATTCGTCACCGGAACGTAACATCGCTAAAACACTGGGCAAAAATCTTTTTAACAGGGGAAAATTGTTATAAGTTGGAATGATGACCGAAACAGCTTGATTTGGCACAAATCAATTATACCCAACAAACGGAAAACTGTCTCAAACAATTTCTGCATCCAAAAATTAATTGAGGACAATATTTATCGAATTAAATCCGAACAGTGCCATTTCAATCTTTTTCACACAAGAACATTTTTTCCACTCGAGCTTGAAAGGCCACCGGCCCAAAGCGAGCGAGACTTGACTTCAGCTCTTTCAAAATATTTTGACGAAGTGTTTTTTGCTCTAACAAAAAAGTGGTTTGACGGACTAATTGCGGCACAGTTTGCCAACCTAACTGTTTGATTAACTTCTGGCCGATGATTTCTTTTTGGCCACCCTTCGGGACTACCAAAGGAAGAGCGCCAGCAGCGATGGCCTCAATGGTGGTGATGCCAAAATGCTCCACTTTTTCTGGTTCTTTCAGTTCATCAATATCATAACCGGCTGCATGCCAGTAAAACGTCGCCTTTTGAAAGAGTTCGATCAACCGTTTTCGTTCGACTTGTGGATAAAATTCAATTTGATAACCTTGAGCCATTTTTTTCACTCGATTAAAATAAGCTTCATCTTCTACCGCACCAACTAAAATCAAACGCCAGTCGTGAAACAGCTCCGGCTGCTGATCGACTAACTGTTTGAACGCTTCGACCAAAATATCCTGTCGCTTACTGTGAAGCTGCCGGAAAAAACGGCCGACTGACAAAATCAGTTTACTTTTTTTCTTAGCACCTTGGTCTAATTCATCAAGCTGCACTAAAGGATAATGAACGAAATCAATTTTTGTCCGCCAATTTTTTTCAATCACTTGCTTAGTAAACTGAGAGTTAGTGTTTTTCAGCTGCCAACGACTCAATTTCAAGCGATTGATTAAACCGGATTGTGGAAGCAATAAAGGTATCTGAATATGAAGATGGTTCTTTTTTGCCAAAGAAAAAAACAGGCTGCCATCGGTGACGTAGTAAAGTTGATCAAACTGTTTTGTCCAAAATAATTTCTGCCAAAATGACGCTTGACTCATTAAGGGTGTCTCAATAAATCGGAGTTGGTCCAATTGCCGGCCGAGAAAACGGGCATAAAATGCTTTATATTCTTGAAGATCAAGTGTTTTCTTTTTTTGCTGTTGATAAAGCGGACTAATGGCCACAAAAACTTGACAACCGGACGCGGCCACAGCCAAAGCAGTATCAAATAGGTGTTTCTCTCCTCCTCCAGCACGTTTCTCCGTTAGATAGGGTGAAAAAAAGACAATTTTCATCATCAATTATGACTGCTTCATTTGCGCATTTTCCCATTCCAATTGTACCTGTTTGTCATTGATTTTATAAAGCTCGTCCAAAGGCGGTTTTTGCTGTAACTCCCAAACCTGAATGTAAACAAGCATGCGATTGATTGCTTGAATTAAGGCTTCGATCAAACCTACTTGTCCATCCCGATAACCTTGGTGTTTGAGGCCGCGGCGCCAAAATTCACCTAATCCTTTACGTAAAATAGTTTTAAAAGTCACCGGTTGTTTTAACTGCCGCGCTAACGCCGCGGCCTCTTTTGGTGTCCAAGCGATTGTCTTTTTCAAACCATCAATTGTCCGTCGATGACTGAAATGCTTTAAGCGCACATCATCTAAACGTACTTCTTCACCCCGGTAAACCGGACTTTCATGAATCACCCCATACCATTTGACCAAACGATCTTTGTGAAACAAACGCGTCACCCAATCATTTTGCCAGCCACCATGCTTTAGCTCTCGACCATAAAAAATATTTTGCCGTTGAAACGAAATTGCCGCCAAATTGGGCCACTGAACAATTGTCTCCCTGATACGTCTAGCTAAAGCCGGCGTCACCCTTTCATCCGCATCAATATAAAATAGCCAATCAAACTGGGCATATTTCTTTCCTTCCATCCGTCGGCGAGCGAAAGAAGAGTGAGAAAAGCTAATCACTTTTGCTCCGGCAGCTTCAGCGATGGTCACCGTCCGATCGGTTGAGTTATCATCAATCAAAATAATTTCATCGCACCACTTCAGGGTTGCCAGACAACCGGGCAACATTTCGGCTTCATTTTTGGTTAAAATAATCGCACTGATTTTTGCTTGCATATTTCCTTGTGACGTATTTTAAATAATTGTTTGTTTACCCAATTGACCAATAATCAAATGCCAAACGGCTAATCTTTGATAACGATTACCTTTAATTAAAAATCTAAAGGCTAACTTAGCAGCGGTTAGTTTGGCTCTCCAAGGAGCATGAATCAAACTAAATAAAAGCCGATTGCGTGTCTGATAATATTGATGAAGTTTGGAACCGGCACCGCCAGAGGAACCGGCATTTTTGTGCCAGACAACACTTTTGGGACAAAAACCAATCGTATAACCAAATCTTTTGCTTCTAAGAGAAAAGTCGCTATCTTCAAAATAAAGAAAGTAACGCTTATCCAAAAAACCCACTTTTTCGAGGACTTCTCGCTTAATTAGCATAGCACAACCGGTGGCAAAATCACTCTCGAATTGATCATCAAATTGGCCCCGATCAACTTCGTCCACCCCCCGATGGAATGCGTCTAGATGAAGCCAATCAATACTGCCACCAGCGTACCAAAAAACTTTACCTCTTTCTTCGGCGGAATAACTTTTCCTATAAAATTCTTTTCTAGGATAAAAGTATATTTTGGGATTGATGATGCCTTGTTTGGAAAATTTTTTTGCCTGATAAATAAGTCGGGTCAAAAAATTTGGTTCGACCGTAGTATCGTTATTTAAAAGCAAAATATAATCAGAATTGAATTTTTCCATCGCCCAGTGAATCGCTAAATTATTGCCACCGGTAAAACCAAGATTGGCTTGCGATCTTAGCAAGTGAGCTCGGGGATGGTATTTATCCAAGTATTTCAAAGGTTTGATGGAGGCGTTATCGACGACGACAATATCATAATTGAAAGTTGATGCTTTCAAGTGAGCGAGAGAAAGCAAGCAAGCTTTAGTCTCCTGGTGACTGTTAAAATCAACCAAGATAATTGAAACGTGAGGCATAACTGGTTTATTATACCTTAAATTGAGTTAAAGCTTAAGTTTACGTCTTATTTGCCAATAAATTTTTTTCAAACCGGTCGTTCGTTCGACCTGATAATCAGCTAACCAATAATTCAAATCCCGATTGAAATGGCGCAAAACTTGAAACAAACCAGCCAACTGATTTTGTTTTGATTCTTTAAAACCCGCCGCTTCCCAACGTTTTAAATCAACCAAAAGTTCGTAGGTAGCTTGAAGAAAACTGAGGGCCACTCCCCGTCCGCCATCAAGGTAGGCTTGATGATGAAATAAACGACGCAACCATTCGTGAAAAAATTTCTGGGCGAAGTCACGACTAACCATCGTTTGCTCTTCCTGCAAACTACCCGCTTCTGTCGCTTTCAAACTTGAATAACGTTGCATCCTGGAGACAAATGAGGCCACCGTATCATAGTTATAGTGAACTAAGGCCATTGTCGGTTGCGCTTCCAAACGAGCTAAGGCACCAACCACCTTTACTTGATGATGAACTCCAGCCTGCCAATGAGCTTGATCCTTTTTGAATAAACGCAGTTGATAATCAGGCCACCAACCACTATGGCGCATCCATTGACCAAAAATTAAATTTCTCCGTGGTAAATAATAACCGGCTAAAGATTGAGATTCCGCTTGAATCAACTGCTTAATTTTTTGCGCCAAGGCTAATGGCACAACTTCATCAGCATCAATCACCAAAATCCAGTCGCCGTTGGTTTTTGAAAGAGCAAAGTTACGTGCCTCAGGTTCAACTCGACCCAAATCATCAAATAAAAATAATTTAACGCCATGATGGCGCGCAATCTCTCGAGTTTTATCTTGACTATGTTGGTCAACTAAAACAATCTCATCGGCAAATTTAACCGATTCGAGTGTCCGGGCCAAAGTTTTTTCAGCATTCTTTGTGTTAATAATAACGGATAACATAAATAGGTTAGAAAACTTAAAACTATTCTAAAGCTAAAAGATAATGAATGCAATCGGCGAGGCCAAACATAGATGCATTTTTCAATTATGTTCTGGCGGCTAAAAACAGTAGTCAGTTATTGTCTTAGGTTTTTTAGCTCAAAAAGAACTTTTTTGCCTGCCAGTAAAGCTAAAGCCAAAAGATAAACTACAGCGGTGAGACTGATGCCAAGAATCAGCCAATGCCAACTGCGAGACCAGTAATGCCAACCAACCAAACCAACCAGAGCCATCATTGCCGAAGCAGACAATTGACGCCAAACTTGATCCCAAATATGCACCGATACTTCTTGTTTGACATAGTAAAAAACAAGTAAAGAACTGAAACCAATAATGAAGGCAGCTAAAGCAACACCGTTGTAACCAAGAAACCAGATTGCTAAAGGTGTTAACGTCCAAGTCAAGCCGGTCCACATAATCATCAGACGCAAACTTTTGTTAATTTTACCGATCGCATTCAGTGTATTTGTCAAAGGAGTCGATAGGGCTGCCCAACCCACACTCAAACTGAAGAAAATGAAACTGAACACCGCTGGTTGCCATTTATGGTAAACCGGGAATACCTGAGTCAAAGGATAGATAAATAAAGACATACCAATTAGAATCGGGAAGATGGCGAGAGAAATAAAGAAGAGTGATATTTCAATCGCTCGAGCTAGTTTTGCTTTATGATGTTGTAAACGAGAAAAAGTGGGAAAAGTAATCGCCATTACATTTTGCACTGTTAGATTATACGGATACATCGACCATTGTTTTGCCCATTGAATATAACCAAATTGATTTAAAGGTAACCAACCACCCAAAATAAGATAAAATAATTGATCCTTAATTCTTGCGAGCAAATCATTCAATTGAAACTTAAAGCCATAATGGAATAGTTGATTAAATGCTTCTCTATCAAAATGTAGACCAATCGGCCAAGGTTGGATCAGACTCATAGCCAATACCCCAATTAAAGTGCGGGCAATAATCGCCCAAGCAAAAGCAATCGCTCCCATACCTCTCCAGGCTAAGGTAATTAAAATACCATTATAAACAAGCTGCTCTAAGATTTGCGGAACCACCAATTTAGAAAACTCGAGCTTTCGCTCCAATAAAATAGAGGGCATTGTCTTCAAAGTAATCAAAGGAAAAGAAATGACCGAAGCAAGTAAGATCCAGTTGCCTACCGGACCGGTTTTTTCCGCTAACCAACCAAAATAAATCACAACCAGGCCAATGATGACAATGAACCAACTGAGTATTTGTTGGACAAAAAAGGCCGTTTGTAAATCAATTTTTGTCGGTGGCGCTTTCTTTTGCACTAAAGCGGCTGCTAAACCAACGTCGGAAAGAAAAGTTAATAAACCAATGATCGCGGCCACAATACCATAAACAGCAAAATCAGCCGGTTTGAAAAAAGTTGATAAGACAATCACTGCCGTCAAACCAACCGCTTGCAGAACTAAAGTACGTAAAAAATATGAAATCGCGCCAGAGACCGATTGTTTCTTCACTTTTTTGAAATCAATCACCGAACCTTCAGCTTCGTCCAATTCTTCGGCTAAATCATTTGCGCTATTGGTATTTAATTCCTCGGTTGTTAACATAAATGGTTGATTATCGACTACCGCTTTGCTTGATGAGTTGATTTCACTTGATGATCAAAAAATTTCGTTGAGGGTGGCAAAAAAAGTAAAGCCAAAAGGATGATGATGGATACAAAACTGATTAATTTTGACCAATATCTTACCGGTGTGTCACCCAAATAAATGCCTACCTGATGGTTACCTTGGGGTACTATGACACTAATTAAGCCCTCTTTCGTCTGAGTCGGCCTTACCTTTTGGCCATCTATTTCCGTTTGCCAACCAGGATAACTTGCTCGAGCAAATACCAATTTAGTTCGACGAGGTAATTTAATTTTGACTAAACTGGCATCTGTTTTATCAACCAAAACTTGCCAGCGCTTTCCTTTGTTTGGCTGTTTGAGCCAACTTGGACCAACAATGACCGAGTTTAAATTCGGCTCTAATTTTAAATTTAATTGCGCCGGCACATAATCGGGCAAAATCAGACTCATTTCGCGCGCAATTCGTTGCGGATTAGCATAATAGAGTGCTTGGCTATTCCCTAAAAAGCTTTTAGGTTGAAAATAACGCCCACTCGTCACTAAAGTAACTAAAATGATTAACCAAGCCAATACTCGACCAATTTTTTTAGGCAACAAGACAGGTAAGCTAGCCAGCGCCAGAGTGTAAAAAATAGTTGCTACCGATAAATAACGCCAAGGAAACTGCATAAAACGTAAAATTTTTATTTTTTGCCAAATGAATAAACTTTTTTCTGTTGTCATCAAAATGGCGACTATGGCTAATCCAAGAGCAACCAACGTTTGTCTTAACCAAATTAGTTGTTTTTTATCGAGTAATGGTCGACTGAGATGCTGGATTCTATGCCGACTGTAAAGAATGATCAGAAGACCCAAAAAAATCATTAAAGAAATTAATCCCAGCCACTGCCCCCAGCCGAAGAAAAAGCTGATACCATCGTTTGGCCCCCAAGTGGAACCGCCATAACCCCAATTATCAAGCAAAAATTGGCGTAAATAAAGAAAATGGAGGCGATAGTTGAAATAGCCACCAAGAATAATCTTTTGCATTTGGGTAAAATTCTTCTCAACAAACGCCGGTATGAGATAAAAACTGCTTAAACCAATCGCCAATAAATAACTGAGACTGAACTGCAGGATGGTATTTTTTTCTCGCAAAAAAAGAGACTTCACCCCAGACCAACGATTGAGATTGAGTGGTGACTGCTGTTGTTGATAAAAAAACCAACTCAATATTGTCCAGACTAAAGCGAAAGGGAGAAACATGAGCACACTTAAATTGTGTGATAAAAATAAACTGACAAGCGCCAGTAACAACCACAGCCATGCCTTTCGCCTCTTCTGAATCATCAACCAACTGGCCCATAGAATCCAGGGGTAAGTCATCATGCCCCACGATTCGGAGACCGCTCCTCTGACAAAAAGATTAAGAGCGCGATAACTCGCTAAAGTGAAAGTCGTCGCCAAAATCAGTCCGCTCAGCTTGTTTTTGAATAAATCGCGACCCAACCAATAGGCACCGATAAGACTGATCAATGAAGGAATGATGAATAGAGTTTTCACTGCCGTCACTAAGGAAAAACCAACTAAATAAACCAAGCTGGCAACATAGTAAGGTAAAGGGGCATAAAATTCAAACAAAGGCATGCCATAACCCAAACCAAAATTTTTCGTCCAGATAACGGGGAAATGACCATCTTGCAAAGCAAGACTCATTTGGGCAATGCGCGCTCCATGAACAAAATCGTGAACATGAAAAAGAGTGGCATGAAACAAGGCATTTATTGTTACCCAGAGTACAAGTAAAAGAATTATCAGTGGCCAGTGGTTTTTAAGCTGACGTTGCATAACTGCTAGTATAACCGATTTAATGCTATAATGCATCGCATGCAAGAAAAATGGTTGACTTATTGGTATCGTTTTTTACCAAAGTTAAAACATAAAAAACCATTCGCCAATCAGTTTGTGGTTCGTTTTCTGCTAGTGGTGCTAATCATTCTGGCAATTTTGGCCGGCTACTATCAAGTGATGTTGAAACAGGAGCACAAACGTTATCTCAGGCTTGAAGATAAATATGTGCGCGTGAGAAATCAACTGGGACGAGAAAAAATGCAACTGCTGATTGATCGTTCTTACGATAATTAGTGATTCACAAGCACGCTTCAGTCATGTATGGTAAATGCATCAACAAGTCACTAATCACAAACATTTGTCATGATATCATCCGATCCACTTATACCACATAACGCTAAAGTTATTTTAGTTACGGGAGGGGCCGGCTTTATTGGGAGTAATTTTATTCATTATTGGATGGAGCGATATCCTGAAGATAGGATTGTCAATCTCGATGCGCTTACTTACGCCGGGAATTTAGCCAATTTGCGTACAGTGGAAAATCGACCAAACTATACTTTTGTCCATGGTGATATTCGTGACGTAGCACTGGTAGACGAAATCATGACGGGTGTTGACTGGGTGGTTCATTTTGCCGCCGAAACACATGTTGATCGCTCAATTTCAGATCCGGATAGTTTTCTTTCCACTAATGTCATGGGTACACACACTTTACTGAAAAGTGCTTTGAAACATCGAGTAAAACGGTTTCATCATGTTTCGACTGATGAGGTTTTTGGCAGCTTGGAGCTTCATTCGAAAAAAAAGTTTAATGAAAAAACGGCTTATGATCCTCATAGTCCTTACTCTGCTTCCAAAGCAGCATCTGACCATTTAGTCCGTGCTTATGGTAAAACTTACGGCTTGAACTACACGATTACCAACTGCTCAAATAACTATGGCCCCTACCATTTCCCGGAAAAACTTTTCCCTTTGGCGATCACCAATCTGATTGAAGGAGAAAAAGTCCCTATTTATGGTGATGGTTTAAATGTGCGTGATTGGCTGTTTGTCACTGATCATGCCCGTGCAATTGAAAAAGTATTGTTAACTGAATCATTGCCACGCCGAACCTACTTGGTGGGTGGCTTGACAAAAGACATTTCTAATCTCGAAGCGATCAAGACCATTTTAAAACTGATGAGTAAAGATGAATCGGTCATTGAATTTATCAAGGATCGACCGGGCCATGATCGTCGCTACAGTGTTGATTGGTCTCAGATTAATCAAGAATTGGATTGGCAACCAAGCGTGAGTTTTACCGAGGGTTTACGCACCACTATCGATTGGTATATTAAAAATCCTCAATGGTGGAAACCGTTAAAAGAAAAAGAGAACAATTATTTTCAAAAACAGTATCAAACAAATAAGAATTGAAAGGCAAGGTATGGATCTTTCTTCGTTAAAACTCTATCGACCAACTGATGAATTAGGGCGCAAAAATGGAATCTTCCAGACTAGTTTACCCGGACTTTTATTTATCAAAAGTAAAAAACACGAAGACGAGCGCGGTTATTTTAGTGAAGTCACCCGCTTGCCTGAACTGAATGAGGTGCTCGACGAACCGTTTCATCCCGCTCAAATTAATCACGCAAAAAACAAACGTTATGTGATTAAAGGCTTTCACGCCGAAAACTGGAACAAATTGGTCACAATCCCTCAAGGAGTGTCACTCAATGTTTTGCTTGATACCAGAAAAGAGTCGCCCACTTTTGGTCAATATGAGGCAATTTTAATGGGTGACGACGCTGATTTTCCACAAGCTCTTTATGGCGCGTTGTATATTCCGGCCGGAGTGGCTAACTCGCTACTCGTACTGAGTAAAACGCTTAATTATTTTTACTTTTTTGACAAACTTTACAAAGATCGTGATACTCGTTTTGATGTGGCTGTTTCCCTTTTTGATCCAACCGTCAATTTCCCTTGGCCGGTAGCAAGAGAGAAAATGATTATTTCAAAAAGGGATCAAGGAGCAGTGGGCTTGGAGGAGCTGAAAGCGAGAAGTTAGGAGTTGGGACCTGCCCGCCCTGCCTACCGGCAGGCAGGGTTGGGAGCTGTCTCTTATACACA
>WFRK01000018.1 GCA_015486535.1 Candidatus Microgenomates bacterium
GGGGAGAGAGGAAACAAAATGAGCAGCGGACCGGATTCGAACCGGCGACCTCTTCCTTGGCAAGGAAGCATTCTAGCCACTGAACTACCGCTGCGGACAGGGGTTATTTTAACCTAATTTCAGCTATTTGTTAAGTCAATATTTTTTTGAGAAATTAAAGATAATCGGGCAAATCGACCACTATACCTACGATTTCTGAACTGTAAATTCTATCAATGTTGAACACATTAAGTGTAATAATAATCTCTGTCCCATCGTCAGGTATTGCATGGAGAGTAACAATCAACCTTCCTGAACCACTATAGCCCGTCTCTCTCTTATTATATTCGTTATCATCTTCAACTTTGGCAACGGACATTAACAATTTAGGCGATCCTTCTTGACGTTGATATAAAACCACCAATCCTTCTCGCCAAAAATTATTTGACGAACTGAAAATTTGATCTTCTGTGAATCTGCCTAAAGGCACAACTGATACGACTACTAGCTTTTGATCAGCGATCATTGCCACTTCTCTTTTTGCTAATCTAAAACGTACGGTTAAATACTGAGTGCCAACTATCTGTTCTAATCGTCCTGCTTTGCTAGTAACCTGTTGGTCGTGTTCAAATCCTTCAGTAACGACAACTCGAGGAGATCCATCAACCATCTTCTGTTCAGGTTGATATTGACCCCTTAATTGTCGTGTTATTTCTTCTAGCGTCTGTTGCACCAACTCAGTCTGACAAACTTCTGCGGCAACATCTGCTAGGCAAGCTTCGTTATCTTTTAATTTTAGCATTAACAATAAATTCCTTTCTTAGTCATAATTTCCTCCTTCGGTCAACCAATAGTCAATCACTACATCGAATTATATCAACTAAGCTAAGTTGAGTCAATCAAACCTGGTCACACATTTGAGACAAACGGGTTTGTTAATTAATAAGTAATCGTAACATTTGCATATGACACACAATTTCTTGCGTAAACCGTTTGTCTCATTTGTATCGTGACCTAGTCAGCTAAAATTTGTTGTTTTGCTAGTATTGAGACCATACTATTTTTTCGAGGTATGATTTTTTATTGGGATCAATATCAAGTTTATTCCAGTATTTTTTCAGCAAGAAAAGCGATAGCTTCTTGTCATTTAATCCAAAATTAATCATCTGTTCAAGTATAAATATATTATATTTATCAGAATCTTTTTTAAGCCCGGTGGTGTTAGTAGACCAGTTATACATATGAGCCAATTATACCACATAACAGCAACGATTAGACATTTATTTTAGTCTGATACATCAATTAAATATGGGTACACCGGACTCGAATTTATCTGCCGGTAGGTAGGCCGGCGGCCTCCGCCTTCAGCCTATTCATCAATGATGATTTTTTTGGGTGGTACACCGGACTCGAACCGGCGGCCTCCGCTTCCACAGAGCGGCGCTCTAACCAACTGAGCTAGTACCACCAAATAATCTTAATTTTCAAATAAACAACATTTCAAATCAAGTGGACCCTGTAGGACTCGAACCTACGACCTTTCGGATGTAAACCGAACGCTCTAACCAACTGAGCCAAGGGTCCGAGACAACCTTCTTCTCAAATAAGCCTTCACCGAATCAAATTTTAATTATTTTCTCCTCCTGACAGTAATAATGCTAGAATAAAGGAAGCATTTACTAATGATCCGCCGCCAGATTGCTCTGTTATTATAAACTATGTCGTTAAAACTCGCAAAACCAGATACGGACGTAATATTAATTGCTTTTTTGGCGATTGGGATTTTTCTGATGGTGGGATTTTTCTTCGGCTGGGCAAACCACCTCTATTTATCAATTGGCTTAATTGCTCTTCTTTGGCTCTTTTTTTTGCTCATCATCAAGGCAATTCATTTTATAATCCACACCCATGGATCCGAGCGATGGCTGACTGGCTTAATTGCGGCAATGCTCTTACTCAATTTTTTACCTGTTTTCGTACCGGAAACGGGTTTCGACGCCCTCTGGTATCATTTACCGCTAATCAAAGATCTCATACTTCAGGCACAAATACATTACTTGCCCAATCTTTATCAATCATTGAACCCGTTGCTAGCAGAGTTTTATTTCGCCACCGGCTTTGCTTGGCTCAAAGTCTTGGGTGCAAAGTTAATCGCCTTTGTGTTAATGATTCTTCTATTGGCAACAACTTATCGCTTAAGTCGATTGAAGCTATCAATCAGAAACTCTCTTGTCGTCACCTTAATTGTGGCTGGTTTTCAGGTTGTCGCCTGGCAAGCAAGCAGTGTCTATGTAGATGTAGCCAAGGCTTTTTTTGAGTTGGCCGGTCTCTATTTCAGTCTAAAATCCATTAGTCAAAAAAAATCTGTCTCGAAAAAAATTGTTTATCAAGATTGGTTTTATCCTACTATAGCTGCTTTATTCTTCTCGGCTAGCTTAGCCACAAAACTCTTTTCTCTTTTGCTTGCCCCAACTTTTTTACTTATTCTACTCTTGAGCTTAAAAAATAAAAAATATTGGTGGCTCATGCTCATCAGTCTATTTTCCTTAGCTCTCCCTTTTTACTACTTTAGTTTTCTCCACAGTGGCCAACCTTTCTATTCATTTGGCAAACATTTACATAAATTAGGCAGCATCGCTAATCAAGCTGACTGGCATATTTATCTGTGCGATCGACTCATTTCTCTGCCGTCATCGTTTATACAAATGATTTGGGTGCGTGACTACACCCTGCCTTTTATAGCCATTTTTTTTCTACCCATTGGGCTTAAAATAAAAGCCGTTCTCAGAGACGAAACATTGCTGATTTTGACAATCTTCGTTTTTTCTCAATGGCTCATGTGGTGGTTTATTCCGCCTTTATCTACCAGATATGCCCTCGCAGGATTCATCGCCTTACTTATTCTTGGTCTAGCGGTAATTCGCCAATACTACTCGTCAATAATGAAATGGGCTTATTTTGGTTTGTTATTGAGTGGTTTGGTATTATTTTTGCCACGACTTTATGTCCTAAAGAAAAATATTTCTTATCTTGTTGGCCAACAGAATCAACAAACATATCTACAAAAATTTTGTGATGGTAATATTGATGTCAAACTTAACGCTTGGTATCATCAAATCTCCCCTTGTCGCCAAACAAACTGAATAGTTTTGAAGCAAGAAAGCAAAAAAGGTAAGTTGTTATGTGCCCAGGAGAGGATTTGAACCTCCACGCTTTTCAGCACAGCCTCCTCAAGACTGCGTGTCTACCGATTCCACCACCTGGGCTTGTTTTGCCATATAGCAACAAGTTTCTTGTTAACGTGCTTGCCTAATTCTCCCAATATTCTTCGGGACTGCGCCCCACCCGAATCTCAAGTGCCGAGAGGGGGGGTCGAACCCCCACGTTCTAAACGAACACTGGATTCTAAGTCCAGCCTGTCTACCAATTCCAGCATCTCGGCCTAATGTTAAGGTTGATAGACAGACATTTTAACCTAAAAAAACGATTATTTAAAGCCTGCCAAACGACAAACAACTCAACTTGTCATTTCTCGACTCTTAACTTTGCAACAGTTGGTGGCAATCTACTTATTGCTGTGCCAGAGGAGGGATTTGAACCCTCACGCCCAAAAAAGAGCACTAGTTCCTGAAACTAGCCTGTCTACCAATTCCAGCACTCTGGCATTTTTTGCAACCAGCTTAAAAACAACTAATTACTTTTCGAAACTCTTCAAAAATTTCTGTTTAAATGCTTCAATAATGACATCACGCGAACCGGCGATCCGAAAATAAGTCGTATTTAAAGTCAGATCATAAGCATTGCGTTTTTTGATATCATTATTAATATATTTTTTCACAAAGTCGCTCCGCTCCTTTTCAATCCGAGCAATTACCTCTTTCGCTTTTTCTTTATTTAACCCCTCAAAATCCATCGCTCTTTCTACCCTCACAGAGTAGGGAGCGGTCACATTAACATGCAAACCTTTAGCAAATGGGGTGATAAAATTAGCTCCACGACCAAGGATAACCACTCGACCCCGATGAGCATAGGTAATGATCAATTTAAACAGCATCGAAACATATTTTTCCTCGTTAACATATTCCGGATCGAGTACACTATCAACCAAATTCTCCACTGCACTTCTCGCTTTTTCATCCAAAGATTCAATTACCTCTTTCCGGCGTTTAACCGAGTGAGCAATTTCTTCAACTAGCTGTTTATCAACAAATTCAAAACCGAGTTTCTCAGCCACTGCCTGAGCAATAACGGCGCCACCACTGCCGGGCTCTCGTGCGACGGTAATGAATGGGCGAATAAAAAGCGCATCATTTTGTTTCTTCATCCAATGAGATTCGACTTGTTTTTTCAAATTAAACAAACCAAAAGCCTTGTTAATGGTCTTTGATAAATAATCTCGCATATGGCGCTTATTATACACAAAATAAAAAGAAATGTGTTGAACCCTAACTTTTCCAAAATATAATCTTGACTCTAATTGGCAAAGAAAGGTTTTAAAAATATGCGCTGCAATCGATACTTTATAAACTAAAACATTAGTCAAAGTGAACAAGAAACTAAAAATAATGAGTGAATAGACATCTTATCTAACAACCAAGATTGCAAAACAATGACCTTAGAGTTGATTCTAGAATTTATGATTCTTATTTGCTACATTGTTATATATTGGAGTTTTGTATTTATTTAATTGACAAAAGGGAAACATGAATTTTTATACCATATTGGAAGATAGAAGTGATTATAACATCTCCAGAGTTAGACTACTTGAAAAAGCTGCTAAAAAAAGAGGGCTTGACTTTCACTACCTTGTTGCTTGTGAAACTGATATGTTGATGTTACCAACCTTAACAAAGGGGGATTTGCTCTATAGAGTTGGCCCTGGCTCCAAAGCTACAAACATTGAAAAATTACTTCTGAATTATCAGCCGACAACTTTTTATACTAGCAATCTTTTGGCTCTTCGTAGTCAAAGCGCTACTCCTTTTTTTCTCTCTCAAAATAGGTCCACTTTAACTATTCCTTTCATTGCTGCTTTGCCTAATAATTTAAAACAAGCTAGCAAATACGTTGAATATCTAGGAGGGTTTCCTATAACAATCAAAATTATCGGCTCATCTCATGGAGTGGGAGTTATCAAAGTTGATAGTTTGGACGGATTAATGTCACTGAGAGATTATTTAGAACATTCTTCCGTTACGGGTACAGTCTTTATGCGACGTTATATAGAACACAATGTTCAAGCCAGATTAGTTGTGCTGGGTGATAAAGTTGTCGCTAGTCACGCGAACTTACGTACTAGTGATTTTCGGACTAATGTGGGTGATACTAACAAAAGACAGCGAAAAGCCGAACAATTTAACCAAACGATAGAAAAATTAGCAATTGAGAGCGTTAGAACAATGGGAATTGAGCTTGGTGGAGTTGATGTTCTTATAGAAGTTAAGACAAATAGAGCCTATGTATCAGAAGTCAATTTTCCTTTTTATTTTCCTACGACTCAAAAATTAACAGGAGTGGACATTGCTGGAGCCATGATTGACTACTTAATAGAAAAAAACAAAAAAGCCAATTAATTTGATTGATATTTTGATTTTTATTTACCAATTGAGTAAACTAGCTACCTCAAATATTTCAAGTACTCACTTCACTTTGAATATAAAAAAAGATGGCGTTTGGGTTGATTTTACAATGTAGACACTAGAGATTTTTAGCGTGATCGGGTAAAATAGGCCCATCAAAGTGAGTTGGGCCAGTAGCTCAGTTGGTTAGAGCAGCGGCCTCTTAAGCCGCGTGTCCTGGGTTCGAGTCCCAGCTGGCTCACAATGAACAACATTATACTTAGCGTTTTTGCTGGACTTGGGGGTATGATCGGTTGGGGTGCCTCGGATTTTTTTGCTAGCCAGGCGTCTAATAAGGTGGGTAACTTCAAGACACTTTTTTGGTCTCAAATAGCAGGTTTATTGACAGCTTTAATTTTGATACCAGTTTTTGGTTTTAATTTAACTAATGATCCGCTGAGTATTTTCTATGTCATAATCGTCTCAGTCTTGTATACGGTAGGATATCTACTCTTTTACAAAGCTTTTGAAATAGGCAATATTTCTATAGTCTCAATAACCATAAACCTAGACATGGTAGTGGCAGTTATTTTAGCCGTTATTTTTTCTCATCAATCATTAACCATAAAACATTTACTTGCAGTTGCACTTATATTCACGGGAATAAGCCTAGTTTCTATCAATTTAGATGAACTCAAAAATAAAAAAGTGACCATTACGGCTGGAATTAAAGAGGCGATTGGTGCCGCAATTGCCTTTGGTATAGCCCAAACTCTAAGCGAACAGGTTTCTGAAACAATTGGATGGCTGCCAACCACTATTTACATTAAGTTGGGATTAATCGTAATACTACTACTTGTAACCTTAGTAACAAAGAATAAGTTATCCTTAGGAAGGACAACTTTAAAAACAAAATCTATTATTGGTATAGTGGGAATATTGGAAGCTATCGCTCTTTTATCTGTAGAATACGGATACATGGTCGGTGATTTGGTAGTGGTTACACCAATCTCATCAGCTTTATCCATCGTCACTATACTTATGGCAGTTGTCTTTTTGAAAGAAAAACTTACTAAACTGCAAGTTACTGGTATTGTTGCTACTTTAATTGGAGTAGTTACAATTGCTACTTTATAAAAAATCTTCTAATTTTCTATACAACTTCTGCTTAAAAGCACTATACTTAAATCGCTCACTCAAAGGAATATCCATATAGTAAGTTCTTGCCTCCGGCACATACCAAAGATATCCCAACCAAAAACCACTTGGTTCAAACCCAGCGGGAATTTTCTCTAATAAAAAACCAGACTCTCCTCTGATTTTTTCAGCAAATAAAAGTTGTCCATTGTGAGCAATAGCCAAAGCACCCTCCCAAACTACCTCTCGCTCTTTTCCTGTGGCATTTTTCATCAACTTAAGCAAAGTTTCTGCTCGTTCTTTTTCGCTAAATTTCTCCGCCATGTCAATTCCTCCAAGGCGTTTAGTTAAAACGTGATTCCATTTGTCCCCTAAATAGGGGATGAGCACGCCACCATCGGAAGCAACTACCACTTGATCTGGATACTTTTTGCTTATCTGTGTTGCTTTTAACTTGGCGTTTTCCAAAATATCATCAGCACCTTCTTCTACGTCTAAAGATACTTGCTTTAGCTTTATATCTAATTTTTTAAAGACCAAACCTAAGTCATTAAACTTATCCTTGTTATTAGTGGCAAAGAGAAAAGTTTGAGGCATATTAGTCTAAAATTCTATTAGTCTAAAAATGGACTAATATTAGCCGATTGTCAAACTGGGTTTTGCGACTAACGATAGTATGATAAGTTGTGAAGCCTTAGCTCAGTAGTCCAGTCTGATCAGCTACTTCAAATAGCCCACAATAAATGGGGTGATTTTTTCGTCAACAGCTTGCAGCATTTTCTTATCTCTTTTATAAAAGTGACTCATATTTTTAAATCTCATCAAAGTCTTAGGTTCATGAGCTGCATTAAAAACAGCCAGTGATTGTTTTGGCAAAACAGTTTTGTCTTTTTCGCCCAATACAATCAATAGGGGAGAGGTAATCTTTTCTGCTCAGCAGGACAAATATTAAAATCGTCAATTAATCTTTAATTTTCTTGAATAATTTCCAAACAAGTAGTATGGAGATGGCTGCGAGTAACTGCACGAATCAGCAAAATAAAAA
>WFRK01000019.1 GCA_015486535.1 Candidatus Microgenomates bacterium
AAGCCGTCTTTGTTCCGGCAGCGCTTTCATCTGCTTGCGGCATACTCATCGATGCATCATCGGCCGCAACTTTACCCATCTCCTCATCGACAACCTCATGATGAACTGCTTGCAACTCATTCGCGGATACGGGCAAATCAGTCTTATCTTCCGTTGTTAAAGCGGTCGGTTTATCAGCGCTTGATGCACCAATAGCAGCAGAAGAGGTGGGTGGCACAGTTGGCACGGTTGGTTGGGCAGGCGAGACGGTACTTACTTGGTCATCGTCACCAACCGTCCCCTGTTTCATTGACGACGGTACTTGTTTTTGAGATTCACTTTCTGCCTCCATTTGTTTCAAAAGTTCTTCCAATTCACTCTTCGCTTTTTCAACTTCGCTGACTGATGAAGCAGGTGATGCCGGTGGAGTTACCGGTTTAATTGGCTCAGCTACTTCGGTTGGTTTCTCCGGTACTGTTGGTGGCACTGGAGGGGTTGAGGAAGCTGGTGTCATCGGGGGCATTACAGCCGCTGGCGGAGTGGGCGGAGCCGGTGGAGTTTGTGGAGCTGGTGGAACCGTAGCTGCCGCTGGAGTTGCCGGAACTGGTGGAGTTGACGCTGATGGTCCAACTGCCGGGGTTGGCGTCGAACCGATTGATTTCTGATCCACTTGACCCACAACATCATCCAACACCGCTTGGGCATCTTTGGCTGTTAATAAATCGTCCGGTGCCGGTGCTGATGCTGGTGGAGCTATATTCGGCCTATTTGCATCCGTTTGTTTTACCGGTGGATGATAACTGTCAACATAAGAAGCGTTTGGTTGCACTCCCATCTGACCGTCAAGTTTTGTTGGTGGTACTGCCGGTTGACTGTTTGCGTCACCAGGAAGATTGGCAGGATTAACGACGCCGTTGGCCGGACCAACTGGTTGAGACTTGATGGGTGGGACGGTAGCATTCATGGCAGGTTCCTTTACAACTAGAGTTATTCAATAACAACTGAATTGTAACAAACTCCGATTCAGCTAATCAACTAGCATTCAAAATATCAAACTCATCCAATTGGGTACGGAACTGGTTTTTCTCGTCAAAATAGCTTAATATGAGATAACGTAAAGCGAGAAATCATTCATCATATGAACAATCAACAACAAACGACAAAAACATCAGCGGAATCAATTCGCTTTGTCATCAATTGGCTATTTCTTTGTCTTATTTTTGTCACTCCCCTTGTCTTTTCTTTCAAAACTTCAGAATTATTTGAATTCCCAAAAATGATGCTGGTTTATGGTTTTACCAGTGTCATTCTGGCCCTCTGGTTAGGACGTTCAATTTTAGAAAAAAAGTTTTTTTTCCGCGCCACACCTCTGGATATACCAATCGGTCTTTTTTTAGCCAGTCAATTGCTGGCCACAATTTTCTCGATTCAACCCCATACTTCCATTTTTGGCTACTATGGTCGCTTCCATGGCGGTTTACTCTCAACCGTCAGTTATATCACCCTCTATTATGCTTTTGTGAATAATCTCAAAAAGCGCTTCGGTCAAAAAATGATCTTCGCCAGTCTCAGCAGTGGCTTCATCATTGCCGTTTATGCGATCTTGGAGCATTTCGGCCATTCTTTCAGTTGTTTGCTTATCAGCCACGGTCAAACTTTTAACGATGCTTGTTGGGTACAAGACGTGCAACACCGTGTTTTCGCTACCCTCGGTCAGCCGAACTGGTTAGCTGCCTTAATGGACATGTTGATATTTTTTGCACTTTATTTTGTCAGTCTCAGTCGCAAAATATGGCAATTTTTACTTTGGTTAATTGTAAGCGCCAGCCTATTTCTCAGTTTGCTTTATACCGGCTCTCGTTCCGGATTTTTAGCTGTCGTCATCGGCAGTCTATTCTGGTTTGGTTTAATTATTTGGTCTCGACAGCAACAAACATCAGTTAAATCGCTAAAATTAATCGATTTCAGAAAGTTGTCGCTCGCTTTATTCAGTCTCACCTTAATCGCTGCCGTCACCGGCACTCCGGTCACTGCCGGCTTGCAACATTTTTGGCGCACTGAGGTAAAAACATTAGAAAATAAAAGCCCAAAACGAGCGCCAACGAAACAAATCAACACGAATCAAAATAAACCGATAATTACCACCGGTGGGACTGATTCCGGCGTCATCCGAGAAATTGTTTGGCGCGGCGCCATTAAAGTTTGGCAACGTTACCCTATTTTTGGTTCGGGCGTCGGTACATTTGGCTACAGTTACTACCGTGATCGACCTTTAGCCCATAATCGCGTCTCTGAGTGGAACTTTCTTTACAATAAGGCTCATAATGAATTTCTCAATTTTCTCGCGACGAGCGGCATTGTTGGCCTCGCTGCTTATTTGATCTTGCTCGGAGGATTCTTTCGTTTAGGTTTAATCCAGTTGAAGCAACAACAGCAACCGATTTTGATTAGCTCGATGTTGGCAGCCATTTTAGCTTTGAGTGTGAGCAATTTCTTCGGTTTTTCGACTGTTAGTGTTACTTTACTGATGTGGTTAATTTTCGCTTATGTTGCCATAATAGCTTTAGATAATCAAAAAACAACCTCAAGACATAAACCTTCTCTCGTTCCTAATTCTTCCCAGCTAGCGCCTCTTCTCCCCTCTCCCTTGATATGGTGGCAGTACTTGATGTTGACTCTCGTCATCTTGGTCACTTTTCTTAACCTTGCTTGGGTTTGGCGCAGCTATACCGCCGACAAGAACTACAAGTTGGGTGATCGTTACTTTCAATCGGGCAAATATCAATTAGGCCTCCGTCAATTACAAACGGCAATTAAAAAATCACCAAACGAACCACTCTATCAAAGCAAGCTCTCATTCGATGAAGCGAAATTGGCACTAATGTTGGCTCAAAACCGTCAAGCAACTCCGGCTGCCCAATTCAGTCAAAATGCTTTACTATTGAGTGAAAACGCCATCAAACTTAATCAGGAACAACTCAATTTTTATAAAACCAGAGCGAGAACTTTGACTGTTCTCAGTGCTACTGCCAGTCTTTTAGCCCAGATAGACAAAGCCGAACAAAAAGCATGGCAAAATCAAGCGGCGACACTCTTGAGATCAGCCGTAAAAACTTTGCAGCGCGCGCGCCAGCTGGCGCCAAACGAACCTTCCTTAACACTCGACCTCGCTAAAATTAACAACGCTCTTGGCAAACCGACCAGCGCGCGCGCGCTCTTCAAAGAAACGCTCAAACTTAAACCCGATTATGGTAGCGCTCTTTGGAGCTATGGTAAATTCCTTGAAGAAGAAGGCCAACTGATTCAAGCCAAACAACTTTATCAGCAATTTTTGAAAGAAATTAATCCTCACGATAGCGCCGTGCAAGCTCAATTAAAAGGAATCAAACTAAAAATTGCCTCTCAATCAGCCAGAAACCAACATTAGCCCTCAATTATTACCCCCTCTTACCCCCCCCGGTTTTTCTCAACCTACTCACAATTATTCTCTCCCAGTTTCCAGTCTTTTCAACCTGATAGTTATTCCCTAGTTCCCATCAAGCCCCTAACATTATAAAATAGGCCCATGCAGATAATTACTATTCCTCATCAAACTTTGCGTCTTCAGGCCAAGGAAGTAAAAAAAGTGGACCGAAAACTGGTCAAGTTTGTCAGAAATTTAGAAAATACTTTAGCCGACTCACGTCATCCTCGTGGTGTCGGTCTTGCTGCTCCTCAAGTTGATCGCTCTTGGCGCATTTTTGCCACTCAACTACCCGACGAAAAAGAGCAACTGCACCCCGAATTAATTCGTCATTACATTAATCCCATCGTGACCAAACAATCAAAAAAATTGATTCTGGGCGAAACGGTGGCAAGTAAAGAAGCGCGCGAAGAAGGCTGTCTCTCTATGCCCGGATTATATGGCCCCGTTCCCCGCGCCGAATGGATCGAACTCTTATGGTATGAGCTTAAAAACGAGAATTTAGTCAAACGAGAGGCACGATTTGAAAATTTTGCCGCCAGAGTCATCCTCCATGAAACTGATCACCTCGATGGTATTTTGTTCACTGATTATTCATTAAAATATGACTTACCGGTTTATCGCGAAAACAAGTCGGGCAAATGGCAAGAAATTGATAAAAGTGAGCTAGAAAAAATCTAGCTAACAAATTGCTCTAATTCATTTTGCTATTGTAATCAATTCTGTCGCAGCTGAAAATTTGAATCAAAATATTTATGAAAAAATTCGCTGTCGCCGTTGCCGGCTCAACCAAAAATACCGTTAAACTGGTTCAAGCACTTTCTGCCGATGATCGTTTTCAAATAAGCTGGTGTTTAACTCCGGCAGCAAAAATTTTAGGCAGAAAAAAAGTTTTGACACAAAACCCCCTGCACCAATGGGCTGACAAACACCAAGTACCAACAATCTTGATTGATCAACCCAAATTGATTGCGGTCAAGGATAGAATTACCTCGCAAACCACCCCCGACTTTTTACTCGTCGCCGATTTTGGTTACTTTATTCCTCAATGGTTGCTTCACTTACCAAAACTCGCTTCAATCAACATTCATCCTTCAGCTTTGCCGGCTTGGCGCGGTAGCAGTCCGGGGCAATTTGTGATTTTGAGCGGTTTGAAAACATCGGCGGTCAGTTTCATTAAAATGAATCAATTCCTCGATCAAGGACCGATTCTAGCCCAGCTTCCTTTTGCCGTTGATCCAACCTGGACAAGCACTGATTATTACCGATTCGCTTTTAGTTTAGCAGCAGAAAAATTGGCGAAAAATTTGATTAATTTGGTTGAAACGATCAATAAACCAAAAAAATTATCGTCACCGTCCTTATCAACAATGAGCTCAATCATGCCCCAACCGAAACACTCGCCTACACCCCTCGCTCGTCGCTTGACTAAAGCGGACGGCTTTATCGCCTGGTCTGATTTAAAACAACTAATGAAAAATACCACCCACCAAAGCGATCAGACACCAACTTTTTTAACCGAACTGGAAGCATACTTTGATCGTGATACTGCCTTAGCTAGCTATGTAATTCGAGCAAGTAAAGCGTTTCAGCCTTGGCCCAGTCTTTGGACAAAAGTACCAACAAAAAAAGGGATTAAAATGATGAAAATTTTTGGCGCAACAATAAAAGACCACAAGCTTAAACTGGAAAAAGTCCAGTTTGAGGGCCAGCAATCAGCTCAATTTAATCAAGTAAAAAACCTGATCATCAACTCAATAAACATAGATCAAACAGAATAATTTTTTTAACGCGTTTTAGTCGGTTGATAATGTGTCGTTAAACCTCGCTTTTTCAACATGCGCAAAATCTTAGTTGGCACCTTAAATCTTTTTTTCTCGCCATCGATTATCAATGTCACTCGATGCAGATTATATTTGAAAGTGCGCTTACTGCGATTTTTCGCGTGAGATACTTTGTTGCCGATGTGAGCCACAACGGGAAATTTCAATTTTATTTTTGACATAGGGAGGCTATTTTAACACAATCAAAAGGAATTGAACACCGAATCTTAAACGGTGTCCATCTGTTATAATAAAAATATGCTTATCAGTCTTCTTTTTACCAGTCCAATTCTTTTTATCATTATTGCCATTGCCTTAATTTTTTCTTTGAGTGTGCATGAATTTGCCCATGCCTATATGGCGGATAAATTGGGCGATCCGACCGCCAGACTTCAAGGACGAGTGACACTTGACCCACGGGCACATCTTGACCCAATTGGCACTCTCGCCATTTTTCTGATTGGCTTTGGTTGGGGCAAACCGGTCATGTTTGACCCTTATAATTTGAGTAATGTTAAACGTGATACCGCTCTCATCAGTTCTGCGGGACCAATCTCGAATCTTGCCCTTGCTGTTTTCGTAGCGCTTATTTACCACTTTGGATTGTTAGCATTTTTCGGTCAAAATCTCAGTTTGATTTTTGTCACCGTTTTAGTTTCGCTTAATGTGATGTTGGCAATATTTAATCTCTTACCTATTTATCCACTGGATGGGGAAAAGATTCTGCGCGCTTTTCTTCCCCCAACAACTGCCGATGAATACACTCGAGTAATGCGCCAATATGGCATGTGGATTTTGCTCCTTTTAATTGTGCCAATCAATGGCAGCTCGGCCGTTTCAAAATTAATCGGCCCACTGATTGATTTCATTACTCGTTGGCTCATTGGTTAAACGAGTCATTACTCAATGAAACGAGTAAATCATCGGTTGACAACTATTCTGTAATCGTGTTATTTTGAAAGTGTCATACAGTGTCATACGAAAAATGGAATTAAAACTAGTCACCAATCAAAAAATTGCGCACAAAAGAGTATTTCTGCGAGTTGATTACAACGTTCCTCTCAGAAAGATTGCTCATGATTTCAAAGTGGTTGATGACGCTCGTATTCGACGCAGCTTAAAAACACTGCAATTTCTGATTGAAAATAAAAGCACCGTCATTATCGCCACTCATCTTGGTCGCCCAAAAGGCCATTTTCAAGCGAATCTTTCGACAAAACCATTGGCTGAAAGCCTAGCAAAGATCGTGCAAAGACAAGTTGTTTTCTGCCCTGCCCTCAAATTCAGTGAGTTAAAAACATGTATTGATCAAGCACCACCAGGTAGCTTGATTATGATGGAAAATCTGCGTTTTTTCCCAGGCGAAGAATTAAATGATCAAAAATGGGCCCGTCAATTGGCCAGCCTGGCCGACGTCTATATTAATGAGGCTTTTTCGACCGCCCATCGTAAACATGCCTCGATTATTGGCTTGCCGCAATACTTACCTGCTTTTGCCGGTTTCGGTTTTAACGAAGAGGTTAATCAACTGAGCCAATTAATTTCTCGACCAAAAAGACCGTTTGTGGTCATTGTTGGGGGCGCAAAAATTTCTGATAAAGTGGCCGCCGTAAAAAATTTAACAAAAATTGCTAACATTGTTTTAGTTGGTGGTGGAGTCGCAAATAATTTTCTCGCCGCTGATGGCTATAATACAGCCAATTCCTATTTACAAGAGAAGAAAACAGTTAATGGCCAGAAAAGTAACTACATTCCCTTTGCTAAAAATTTACTCCGTCAAACTAAGAGACGACGCTTTCTCAAGGATGGTTACATTCCTCTACCGAAAATCGTCTACCCGACCGATGTCGTTGCCGCCAAGAGTTTGACTGCTCACACAAAAAAAATCATTCAACTTTACAGTCAAGATGAAAAACACCAACTGGATGATCACTTGATGTATCTCGATATTGGACCGAAAACAATCAAATTATTCAGAGAAATTATTCTTGGAGCGGGAACGGTTTTTTGGAATGGACCGATGGGCGTCTTTGAAAATGATGCGTTTGCTACTGGCACGCGCGAAATCGCTCAAGCGATTGCCAAAAGTTCAGCTTACACTGTTGTCGGTGGTGGTGATACTCTCGCAGCAGTAGACAAATTTGGGCTTTCTCATCGATTCGACTATATTTCCGCTGCCGGCGGAGCCGCTTTAGATTTTTTATCAGGCAAAATGCTCCCTGGAGTAAAACCGTTGGTGAGGGAAAATTAGGAGCTAGTTAGGAGAAACTTTCGACCCTTGGCTGATGAGAAATTTTAAGTTTTAATTCGTGAATCTTAAAGTACAAATAACCAAAGGAGAACAAACATGAACTACAGTGATATTGAAAAACTGCTCGCCGATAAGGCCGAATATCTGCTTGGTTTTGACAAACCAAAAATTAATAAGCGTCGTCTGGCTCTCCCCTCACCCCAATGGATTGATCAGGTCAGTCGTCACACTGATCGTTCGGCTCAAGTAAAGAGAAATTTGAAAAAGATTTTTAATCATGGCAGATTGGCGGGCAGCGGTTATCTGTCGATCCTGCCCGTTGACCAAGGGGTGGAACACACTGCGGGTGCCTCATTCGCTCCCAATCCCGATTATTTTGATCCGGAAAAAATCATTCAATTGGCGATCGAGGGCGGCACTAATGCCGTTGCTTCAACTTATGGTATTTTAGCAATGACATCACGACGCTATGCCACTAAAATCCCTTTTATTGTCAAAATCAATCATAACGAACTTTTGACCTATCCAAATAAATACGATCAAATTATGTTTGCGACCGTGAAACAAGCCTACGAATTGGGAGCGGTTGCAGTTGGTGCCACTATTTATTTTGGTTCGGCCCAATCGGATCGGCAAATTACGGAAGTCAGTCAAGCTTTTGCTCAAGCTCATCAGCTGGGCATGGGTACCGTTCTCTGGTGCTATACGCGCAATGCCGCCTTCAAAACTAAGAAACAAGATTACCATGCCGCGGCCGATCTGACCGGTCAAGCAAACTATCTTGGTGCTACTATCGGCGCCGATATCGTGAAGCAAAAATCTCCCACCACTAACTTTGGTTTCAGGGATCTTAAGTTTGGTAAATACTCAGATGAAATGTACCAGCTGATCGGCGATCATCCAATAGACTGGACTCGTTGGCAAGTGATAAATGATTTTGCTGGCAAAGTTGGCTTAATTAATTCCGGTGGCGCTTCCGGTGACAACGATCTCCAGCAAGCGGTGGCTACAGCAGTGATTAATAAACGGGCCGGCGGCATGGGTTTAATTTCCGGCCGCAAGGCTTTTCAAAAATCAATGAAAGATGGCATTAAAATTTTGCATGCGATCCAGGATGTTTATCTGGAAAAGAAGATTACCGTCGCTTAAAATTAATTAAAAGATAAAAACGAAAATTAATGATTGCTGTAGAACTTAAAAACCTCAAAGATTTTTAAGCCTTAGCTGGCGGCACCTAATTAAAATTAAATCAAAGTAAAGAAGCCGACAGCTAAAGAGTGAGTTTAAACCACTAAAAAATAATTCAATCTTGGACGAACGTGCTTAAAAAGATTTGAGGTTTTTATAAATAAACAAAACAAAAAACATATAAACGACCAGTTTATCAGAAAGGAGATTATGCATACCTTGCCGTTGCAACTCGCTCAAGTAACCATGAAAGGCGCCATTGCCGCTGCCCGCAGTGCCGGATTCGGCGATAAAGTCTTAGCCGATCAAGCGGCGACTGACGCTTTGCGTCAGTCGCTCGACCAGATTGAAAGTGAGGTGAGAGTGGTGATTGGTGAAGGCGAACGGGACGAAGCGCCAATGCTCTACATTGGTGAAATTATTGGCCGCGGCAAAAAAAATAAAATTGACTTGGCCGTTGATCCTTTGGAGAATACCAATGCGACTGCTATTTTAGGCCCAAGAGCGATTGCGGTTTTGGCCGCCAGCGAGCGTGGCGGTTTGTTTCATGCCCCCGACATGTACATGAATAAATTGATTGTCGGCCCGGAGGCGGCTGAAGTGGTTGATCTTGATTTCCCAGTCAAGAAGAATCTTACTCATTTGGCCAAAGCACTTGAACGCAAAGTAAGTGATTTAGTCATTGTTGTGCTTGATCGCCCGCGACATACTGATTTGATTAAACAAATTCGCCAAGCGGGAGCGCGAGTGAAACTGATTCCTGATGGTGATCTCCTGCCCGGTATTGCTGCCGTCATGCGCGGTAGTGGCATCCATGCCGTTATGGGCATTGGAGCAGCACCAGAAGGAGTGATTACGGCAGCTGCCATTAAGTGTTTGAAAGGAAAAATGCAGGCTCGTTTTTGGCCCAAAAATGCGGCTGAAAAACAACGTCTAATCAAGATGGGTGGCGACCCAAATAAGGTTTACACTCAAAATGATTTGGCTTCCGGTCAGAAATTGATTTTCGCGGCTACTGGCGTCACAAAAGGTGATATCTTGGAAGGAGTACGCTTTTTTGGTCACGGCGCCAGAACAAACACTCTTTTAATTGACAATCTCAGCAATCAAGTGAATTTCCTTGATACCGTTCACGTCTTTGACAAAAAATTGATGGAGTATCGCCTTTATTAAAACAAAACCTCTATCAAAAAATCGCGTTTTTCAATTATTTTTAGTAACATGAAAGTACCGGAAAACTGGAGAAACGGACCTTGGCGTTTGAGACTTACCCTTAATCGCACTCAAATACGTACCTTACTTAATCAGTACAATCGCGCAACGGAAAGAGAAAAAAGGGCTTGGAGCGTAGCGCTCGTCATTTTTTTGCGACAGTCACTTGCAAATTCAGCACAACGGTAAATAAAAATTAGTCGCCCTGCATTTACTCTCTATATTTAGCCTTGATGACCTTCATATCTTACCTAAAGCGGTCATTCTTTACACCGTTATGGGAGATGAAATTGCGGCGCTTGAAATTAATAATCAGACCTATGCCAATTTTATGCGTCAATTATTCCAGCTGGCATGGCATCGAGCAACGTCGGTAGATAACTTTGGACAAATGTATTGATATCCTGTTAGAATAGACCCTATGCCTACCCTTAATCCTGTGTTGGAAAAGGTCTACTGGGAAGATAAGCACTTTCTGGAAAATACCGCCGTACCAATCATCACGGTATCGGGCACTTACCGAGAAGATTTGAAATCCTGGCATCATCAAGCAAATAATGAGACTGACCAAGATGTGGTTTTTTCGCGGGCTCACTTCTCTATGGCTCTCGGTGTTGCTATTGCCGCTTGGCACAGAAAGCTTGATCATCAACGCGCTTGGTTAGCCGATCCAACCAATTTTGTCAGTAAACAAAATTGGCACTCGATTAAGCTGACGGAAGAGGTGGGAGAAATGATCGCTCGTCACCCATTTTTAAAAAAAGTAAAATCGCTCATTGATCAATTCGGTCGCCAACGCCTACCCATCCTAGATAGCATCACTCAACCATTGATTTATCTCACCAACGAGATTGATAAGCCGATTCTCTCTTTCCATATCGCCGCCGGCAATATCATGATTGAACAAGGAAAAACAGTCTTGCAGGTAATCACCGATCCTTACGTGCGCTATGATTATTTGAAGCATGCGGCTAATCCGCGTTTGTTTTATGCCGTCTTTGATAATAAAACTAAAACCGATCTGCTTGAACAAGCTGAAGTGATTAATCAACCGATTGCCGAAGATCACGTCTTTGTTACCGGTCCACCGATTGATCCTCGGATCGTCAATTTGAGAAATAAAAAATATCCTTGGCGCTCTGGTCCAATTAAGCTTGTCATCACCACCGGCGGTTTGGGAACAAATAAATTAGAAATCCTCGCCGTGCTGGACCAGCTTTTGCCGGAATTAAGAAAAAGGCAACCTCTGGTCAAACTACTGGTTTATGCCGGTACCCACGCCGATATTGAAAAAGCGATCATTGATAAAGCACGCGCTTATCATGTGGCCATCGATCCTTTGGCTGATCGACGGGGAAAAATGCGCTTAATTTATCACCCGCAGATTTTCAACGCTAACGAATTACTGATCAAATACGGCTTTCCTTGGGCGGATGGTTTTATCACCAAACCTTCGGGCGATATGGCTTATGACGCCGCTGCTTCGGGTCATTTCCTATTAACGCTCGAAGAGTGGGGTGAATGGGAACACCACATTCGGGAATTTTTTGAACAAAAAGGGATTGGTCGGGTTGCTTTGGTAGATAAAATCCTGGCCCAATTACAACTTTTGGCGACAACAGACAATCAACGATCTCAAGCTTGGATTGAAAAAGCAATGCTCCATACTCATCATTTAAATAAACGTTTTTATCACGGAGCGGAAAATATTCTTCAAAGTTACAAAAAAGTGGCAGAAATTTATCAAAAAATACAAAAAAACCCAAAAAATAAACAGAAATAAATTAGTCTCAATCTATTTCAATTTTTTCATCATCTTATGGATGGTGTGTTTGCGGCAAACTTTACAATATTTCTTGATGGGGAAAGTACTTTGGCCATCTTTTTGTTTTTTTAACTGTTCATTGTTCTTGTTATACTCAGTCACATAGCCAAAAGCACCACACTCGGTGCATTTTAAACCCAAAATTTGTCGCGGTCCTTTTTTCTTTTTTGCCATAACAAGATGTTTAGTATACCATTTAATCTTAAATTTACAATCAAGCTTGACTTAGCTTTCACTTCCAATAAAGAAGTTTGTGCCAGGGACAGGAGTCGAACCTGTATCTCATGTTTTTCAGACACGCGCCGTGACCACCTTGGCTACCCTGGCAAAATCATTTTGCCCTTCATTTTAACACAGATAAACCGAGCCATCTCGGGGAGTCGAACCCCGGACCTACGGTTTACAAAACCGTCGCTCTAACCAACTGAGCTAAGATGGCAAAACGTCAGTGTTAATGCGCGGTGCCAGGTGGAGGATTCGAACCTTCGTAGGCTTGCGCCAGCAGATTTACAGTCTGCCCTCGTTGACCGCTTGAGTAACCTGGCATTAATGTTTTGCTCAATTTTGTCCTCACCAGAGCCCAGGGAGGGAATCGGACCCTCGACCTCCATCTTACCAAGATGGCGTTCTGCCACTGAACTACCTGGGCATTTTAACAGGCACTCATTATAACAGCAAGCAGATCGAAAAACTATAATTTATTTAACTTCCGGACGCAGGAGACCTTAAGTTCCCGCATTAATCCAGGTGGGTAGGAAGTCTTAAGCCAAACGAAGTCGACTTCAGAACAATCCATCAACCCTTTTGCAAGGTGTTCAGGAAATCACAAGATCTCCTGCGTCCCAATGTTAAAGAACAGTTTGTTTCAGCCAACGAGCAAAATCAGGACCAAATTTTTTATGGGCTAACATGTACTGCACATGCGCCTTCATATAGCGCAGCGGATCACCCGTGGTCATCCATTGACCATTAATCACTTTTACTTTGAGTACACCGTGTTTCGCAATTTGATCATTGGCATCTTGCAACCAAAGTTCATCATCCAAGCCTGTTGCATCCGCCCGCAGATAGTCAAACACCTTTGGCGTCAAAACATAACGACCATAAGAGGCCAAATTAGAAGGTGACTGACCGCGACTTGGTTTCTCGATGACCAATTCAACTTGATCTTCAGTTCCTGACTTAACTTTCACCATACCGTAGCGATCTACCTCATCATCCGGTACTACTTGCACTGCTAAGACACCATCAGATTCTGTTTGCGTATAATAATCGACTAATTGTTTAGTTGCTCCCGCTTTGCCAGACGTCAAGACCATATCGTCACCGAACATCACCACAAATGCTTCATCATGCTGTACTAATGCTTTAGCGGTCAAAATCGGCCGACCATTACCATAAGGCAAACGATCATCTTGAGGCATAATCGTAATCTTGGGTAACTTAAAGACCTGCTCAACTTTATCCCAACGATCAAGCTTTCCTTGACGAATCATTAAAGTACGAATATTTGTGGCCGAACCATAGAAATAATCTTCAAACTTCGCCACTTCTCCGGGAGAAACGACAATGATCACTTCCTCAATCCCCGCCTCGGCCGCCTCCTCAACTAAATATTGAATAATTGGTTTATCGATGACAGGCAACATTTCCTTTGGAAAAGTCTTGGTAATGGGCAGAAATCGAGATCCAAATCCAGCCGCCGTAATAATCGCTTTGCGAATTTTTTGTGCTTTTGACATAAATGTGGTTTGAATAATTAATACTCATTAACACTCAGCTGAGCTTATTATACACAATTAAAAGCACGAGCAACTGGATAAATTGCGCTGATGGATTCTAGACCTCGCGAGACAAGAGACCTCATAGTATAATAATTAATTGATGATGAGAATAATTTTGCCACTTTTATCACCAAAAAAATTTTTAGTTAGCCTGCTTGCTTTTTTCTTTTTGATAATTATCGGTTTAAGTTTGGTAAATCAACAAGTTAAGGCCATGACAGCCGCTCAATGCAATCAAGCTTGTCGTGCAAATGCGGACTGTGACATTAATTTACGTTGTTGGCACCAACGTTGCCGTTTGGCTATCAATCCCAACAATCCCAACTGTCGGCCACAAGCAACATCAGTGCCCTCTCATCCAATCAAGACAGTGCCAACAACTCAAACAACCAATGTTTCAACGACACCGGTGGTCGAAGCGAGCCCTTCAACCGAGGCAACTCATACTGCCGTGACTAAAACCAAACAACACTCGGCCAGCAACGCGGCCCAAACGACAACGCAAACAACTAAAAAAAACAATCGATCTCAATTGATCGTCTCAGTTAAAATCAGTCAAACAATAAAAACCATCGCTCACTGGATCAAAAACACCATTAGCCAACCGCAATATCAACTACCGCTCATTATTTTCTTGATCGGATTAGGTTTGACCACTTTCGCTTTATTGATAAATCGACCAAAAAAGACTAACATAACGCCAGTCAAACCAGCAAATGTAAAGTTAAAAGAACCGCATTCAATGATTCAACGAGTCAAAAGAAAACAATTGAAGCTACCAAAAACGCAAACTCAACTTGGCAAACAGATAAAAGCTTGATAGAATACACCCTCTGTATGAAACAGATCATTAACTACTTTAAAGAAGCGTTAGCTGAAACTAAGAAAGTTACTTGGCCAACCAAACAGCAAACTTATGATCTGACGTTAGTGGTAGTAGGTGTTAGTCTGTTAGTCGCTTTTTATATTGGCGTATTAGATTTTATCTTTCAAAAATTACTAACTCATATTTTATAAATTAATTAACCGTTTATGAATGATCAAAATATCCAAGCTCCGGCGGTGCAAGCAGTCAAGGTTAAAAGACCTAACTTGATAAAAATCTCTACAAGTGAGAATCAAAAAGCACGCTGGTACGTCGTTCATGCTCATTCCGGTCACGAAGCAAAAGTGGCCGAAATGGTAAAGCAAAGGGCAAAAACGCTTAATTTAACCGACAAAATTTTAGAAATACTTATCCCCACTCAAGAGAAAATTCAAATTAAGCGGGGACAAAAAAAGACTGTCACTGAAAAGATTTTCCCCGGTTATATGCTTATTCGGATGGAGTTAAGCGATGATGCTTGGTTAGCAGTGCGGACAACTCAGGGTATTACCGGATTCGTTGGCATCGCCAATAAACCAACCCCATTACCGAAACATGAGGTGGAAGCGATTAAGCAGTACATGACTCAAGCGGCACCTCAATATAAAGCTGATTACGTTGAAGGAGAGGCAGTTAAAATTGTTGATGGACCGTTTACCGATTTCTTGGCAACAGTCAGTGCGATTGATGAAGAAAAAGGGAAAGTCCAAGTTCTGGTGAATATATTTGGTCGAGAAACTCCAGTTGATCTGGATTTTCTTCAAATTAAAAAAGTTTAATAGACAAAAATAAAGGTTAATATGGCAAAAAAAATCGTTAATGTTTTAAAGCTCAATCTTCCTGCTGGCTCAGCGACACCGGCCCCACCGGTGGGACCGATCCTTGGTCAAGCGGGCATTAACATGATGGATTTTATCAAACAGTATAATGACAAAACTGTCGATAAACGAGGCCAGATTATTCCGGCAGAAATTACTGTTTATCAGGATCGTTCATTTAGCTTTATCTTAAAATTGCCGCCGGTATCCGCCATGATCAAGCAGACTTTGAAGTTAAAAAAAGCGAGTCAAAAACCAGGGCGAGAATCGGCTGGTAAATTGTCGATGGATCAAGTAACCGCCATCGCTAAAGAAAAAATGGCCGATCTTAACACTGATAATTTGGAGGCGGCAAAAAAAACAGTTGTTGGTGCAGCTCGCAGTATGGGAATTGAAGTCGTTTAAACTTTCTAAAGAGAGGAGACAATTATATGGGTGCAAAACGCAACGTCGATATGTCGGCTACAACCGATAAAATTAAAGTGGTAAAAACTAAAACAAGCAAGGCTGAGCAAACGAAGGCAAACGCTAACAAACAACGCCAACGGAGTAAGAAATATCAAGCAAAACGCGCCTTGATTGACAAAACCAAAACTTATCAGTTGAAGCAAGCAGTTGAACTAGTCAAAAAAACCTCTTATTCTCAGTTTGATGGGACCATTACCGCTAGTCTCGTTTTCAAAGAAGTTGGCGAACAAGCAAAACTCAGTCTCCCCCACTCGAGCGGAAAAACTGTTAAAGTAGCCATTGCCAGCGATGAGCTCATTACTGACATCGCCGCCGGAAAAATTGATTTCGACATCCTGGTGACAAAACCGGAATTCATCCCAAAATTGGCGAAGTATGCCCGTGTCCTTGGTCCTAAAGGATTGATGCCTAATCCCAAAAATGGCACGATTACGGCTCATCCGGAAAAAAGAGCCCAAGAATTGTCTGGAGGAGAAATCACCATTAAAACTGATCGTAAACAACCACTCAGTCATGTGATTATCGGTAAAGTCTCCTACAAAACTGATGATTTGGTGGAAAATTTACAGGTTTTGATAAAAAAATTACAGAATCAGTTAGTTAAAATGACTCTTTCCGCTTCAATGAGTCCCAGCATTCGAGTTGCTTTGGACAAAATAGATTGATTTACCTATAATTGGTTCCATGACTAATCAATCACCACCAGGTCCGACCATCGTTGAAATTAAAGCTAAAACAAAATTGCCCTCTTTTGTTGAAGAGTTGAAGCATGCATGGCAAATTTTTAAGCTTAATTTGGTCAATTTCATTAAGTTTTATTTTCTCACCTTCATTGTTGGTGTGGGAGTAACAATCGTGGCGATGGTTGCCCTAGCGGTACCTTTGATTGCCAATGTTGCTCACCTCAATCTCGTTCAAACTAATCCCAGTCAGTTCTTCTCGATGATTCCCATCTGGTCGTGGATTGTAGTGGCTGTTGTCGTCTGTTTGCTAATTATTTTTGTCATTTTATTTAATTTGGCCATCGGCGCCGGTTGGATGCTGATTGCGAATAATGAGACTGAAGCTGAATTAAGCAGCATCCGTTTATTCAAACAAGGCTGGCATTTTGTCCCCGGTTTGCTGGCTTTATTATTCATTGGTTTATTCTTTGCCGGTAGTTTTTGGTTCTTTGTCATTCCCTGGATAGTCATCATCTTTTTCATGATTTTTGCTAATTACGAGCTCGTCTTGGAAAAACAACAACCTTGGCAGGCAGTGAAAAATAGTTTTCGTCTGTTTTCTCAATTTGGAGGCGCTATCATCCTCAGATTGATCCTCTTAGGCTTAATTAGCGGTGTCATCAGCCTCATCTATCAAGCTCTGTCTGGCGTGAGCCAAAGTCCTCAGTCAGGAGCCAGTTTGACCATATTAATTTTTATTGGCCAACAAATTCTCCAACTTTTACTCGGTTGGTTTACGATCGTCTTTGTGGTGAGACTTTATAAAGACGTTAAGACAGCCGCCAACAATGACAAACCCGTTTCGATTACCTGGGCAATTGTCGTTAGTTTCGTTGGTTGGTTTATTTTTGCTATTATGATGAGTTTAATGATCACTACTCTCAAACATTCAATGAATCAAGAAATGTGGTCAAAATTAACCAATCAAGTTACAAGAGAAATTGAGGCAAAACAACCATCATCGACTGGCGAGAAACTTAACTTATTGCCGTCACAACCATTAAACTACCCCAATTAAAGATCAGTTATTTTGATCGATTAAACAAACTAATTCTCTAACATCTCCTCTCATTTGGCAATACTTGACAACGACTGCTAATTGTGGCATATTATTAGCAGTATTAAGTAGTAATTGCTAAAGGAGGTGTTTATGCCCATCGTTCGTTGGACCCCAAAATTGGGTAATTTAATTGATTTGCCAGATTTCTTCGGAGATGATGA
>WFRK01000020.1 GCA_015486535.1 Candidatus Microgenomates bacterium
GGTAAATACCATCCTCACGGTGATTCGTCCGTTTATCTCGCTATGGTCCGATTAGCTCAAGATTTTTCTATGAGATATCCTCTGGTAGATGGTCAAGGAAATTTCGGTTCGGTTGATGGTGATAGTCCGGCCGCGATGCGTTATACCGAAGCCAGACTGGCGAAAATCACCAATGAACTTTTAGCCGACATCGATAAAGACACCGTTAAATTTAGCCCTAACTTTGATGGCTCACTTGAGGAACCAACTGTTTTACCCGCCAAATTACCTAATCTTTTATTGATGGGTTCTGAAGGTATTGCTGTCGGTATGGCCACTAAAATTCCCCCTCACAATTTGAGTGAGGTCGTTGACGCAATTATTAGCCTAATGGACAAGGGTAAAGCGACTCGTTTACTTGAAATTGAAGCGATCAAAATTTCCCCCGATGATAAACACGCCAGTGAACATCCAATCATTGACCAATTAATTCAAACTGAAGCAAAAAAACTCAGTGGCCAATTTAGCAGTGAAGCAACCGTCGATGATATTATGACGCATATTCAAGGGCCTGATTTCCCCACGGGAGGAATCATTTACGATTTTAAAACTATCAAAGAGGGCTATCGTACCGGTAAAGGTCGTGTCATTATCCGTGCCAAAGCGACAATTGAGGAAGATAAAAAAGGTTTCAAAATCTTAGTCACTGAGCTACCTTATCAAGTCAATAAAGCCAGATTGCTGATGAAAATTGCCGGACTAGTGAGGGATAAGAAAATTGCTGGTATTAGAAATTTGAATGACGATTCAGACCGCAGCGGTCTCCAAATTACCATTGAACTGAAACGTGATACAAAACCAAAGGTGGTTTTGAACAAACTGTTTAAATATTCTGAACTGCAAACCTCATTCCCAATGAACATGGTTGCTCTGAATCACGATGGCATTCCTCAGTTAATGAACATCAAACAGATTCTGCTTGAATATGTCATTCATCGTCAGGAAGTAGTCGTAAAACGTACCCAATATGAGCTAAAACAAGCGCGGGCGCGGGCTCATATTCTTGAGGGATTATTGATTGCTTTGGATAACATTGATGCGGTCATCGAAACGATCAAAAAATCAAAAGATACGGAAACGGCGAAAACAGCTTTGATGAGTAAGTTTAAGTTGTCCGAAATTCAGTCACTTGCCATTTTAGATATGCAGTTGAAACGATTAGCGGCTTTGGAAAGAAAGAAAATCGAGGATGAGTATGCCCAAATCCAAGAACAAATCGGTCAATTTATCAATCTCTTGGTTAATCCTCAACGAATTTTGAAATTAATTAAAAGTGAAATTCTAACGTTAAAAACAAATTATGGTGATGCCCGAAGAACCAAGCTCATCAAAGGCAAAGTCGGTGAGTTCAGTGAAGAAGATCTCGTTGCTAACGAACCAACGGTCATTACCTTAACTGAGAGCGGCTATATTAAACGGATGCAACCAAGTTCTTTCCGTTCTCAATCACGCGGTGGTAAAGGTAAAATCGGTTTGAAAATGAAGGCTGAGGATATGGTCCATACGCTGTTGACCGCTCAAACTCATGATAGTTTATTGCTTTTTACCAACCTAGGGAAAGTTTTTAAATTGAAAGTTTATGAAATTCCCGAAGCAAGTAGACAAGCGAAAGGAACGGCCGTTGTTAATTTACTGAATTTGACCGCACACGAAAAAGTTCAATCTCTATTGCTTATCGACGAGGTTGCTGACGAGAATAAATATATCAGTCTCGCAACGAAAAAAGGTTTGGTAAAAAAGAGCGCCGTCAAACTTTATCGCAATATTAGGCAAAACGGGATTATCGCGATTGTGTTAAATGAGGGCGATGAATTAGTTTGGGGAAAATTAACCACAGGAGAAGACGACATTATTTTAATCACCCACCAAGGGAAGAGTATTCGTTTTACTGAAAAAGAGGTGAAATCCAGTCAGCGTGATACCAAAGGAGTGCGTGGCATTACTCTTAAACCAAATGATTATGTCATTGGCGTCGAAGCAATTACACCAAAAAATCGCGCCGCTGCCAACAGTAAGGACGAACCAACTTTATTGATTATTACCGAAAAAGGCTTGGGTAAACGCACTAAATTTCAACAGTATCCCACTCAAAAGCGAGCCGGCTTAGGAGTAAAGGTAGCGGAAATCAATCAGAAAACTGGCGCTGTGGCGGCAGCACGTACCACTACGCTTGAACATAAAAACGTCGTCATCACCAGTAAGGAAGGTCAAACAATTCGTTTGCCTTTAAATAAAAAATCAATTCCAATATTAACTCGACCAACTCAAGGAGTGATTTTGATGCGCCTCAAATCAGGTGATAAAGTAGCTGCCGTTGCCCTCGCTTACAAAAAAATCGAGGGAGGAGAGTAGGGGAAACTTGGTTTTTATTGAATAAAATCCGAACCTTTTTTTGAGTCTTCTCAACCTAATTTGTTTTAGTGTATACTGGAATTATATTATATGAACCACATTGCTGTTATCGGCTGTCAGTGGGGTGATGAGGGCAAGGGCAAAATTGTTGACTTTCTTACCCAAAAGAAATCCATCTCTACCATAGTCCGCTATCAAGGTGGCAACAACGCCGGTCACACTATTGTGATCAAGGGCAAAAAGTTTCCCCTTCATCTTTTGCCCTCAGGCATACTCACTCCCAATAAAGTCTGTCTTATCGGCAACGGCGTTATTATCAATCCTCAAGTCCTTTCTGATGAGATAAATAAGCTCAAAAAACAAGTTGGCTTAAACCATGCCCGGTTGATAATCAGCCACAAGGCTCATCTGATTATGCCCTGGCATATTATCCGTGATACCATTGCTGGCGGCCGAATTGGTACCACCAACAGAGGCATCGGTCCAACTTACGAAGACCATGTTGGTCGGCGAGGCATAAGACTTATCGACACTCAAACCAAAATCCGATTTGCCCAAAGAGTCAAACAAGAATTAGCCTGGAACAAAAAATTAATCAAGTTAATGCTTGACGTCAATCATATTAACCCTCAAGAGAGAGAACAACTCAATCTCGGCCATCGCTTATCGGCCAAGCAAATTATCAATCATTACTGGCAGATCTTAACCAAACTCAAATCCAATCCTCAAATTGACATCACAGATACGGCCGTCTATCTCCAACAAACTCAAAATGAAGGCCGCCGTATTCTCTTTGAGGGAGCTCAAGCTACTCTCTTAGACATCGACCACGGAACTTACCCCTATGTTACCTCGTCTAATCCAACCATTGGTGGTTTATATACCGGTACCGGTTTTCGCCCTAGAGGCTTAGAGGTTATCGGTGTGATGAAAACCTACACCACCAGGGTTGGCAACGGTGCTTTCCTCACCGAGCTGTTTGATGATATTGGTGAAAAACTCAGGCAAGATGGCCATGAATATGGCACTACCACCGGACGGCCGCGCCGTTGCGGCTGGCTTGATTTAAATATTATTAAATACGCCAAACTAATAAACGGATTAGATAGCTTAGCTGTCACTAAACTGGATATTTTATCTGGATTAAAAGAAATTAAAGTTGGCACAGGTTATAAACTTGGCTCTAAAAAAATCGACAACTTTATAATTGATAACCACCAACTGGAAAAGGTTAAAGTTATCTATCAAACCCTACCGGGTTGGCATGAAGATATAAGCGGGGTGAGAAAGTTTGCTGATCTGCCTGCCGCCGCCCAAAATTATATTCATTTTATCGAAGACCAAACCAATCTAAAAGTTAAATTCATTGGTGTTGGCCCTAACCGAAAACAAATCATTACCAAACCATAAATCTTTTTACTTGCTCAACTTGGTGGACCCGAGGGGACTCGAACCCCTGACCCCCTGCATGCCATGCAGGTGCTCTAGCCAACTGAGCTACGAGCCCATGTTTCTTTGTGCGACAAGAAGATCATTTTAACATTTTTTGTCAATATTTTCATTGGCCGATTTATATCGTCTTTTTGGCTCTTTTAGATTGGGTAATTAACCTTTAGATAGATTAAATTAGGTGTTTGATTGTCTATGATTGTTTACTAATTAATAAAGTAGAGTGAGACAATTGAAGATAAATGGGTATTAATATATAACAATATAAAGAAAATAATCAAATAAACTTAAATATCAGCGCGATAGATTATCGATGAATCACAAAAAATTTAAAAATGCCATTATTGGAAAGAACGAGACAATAAGCAAAAAGATATTGAAATAAATCCCGATTCATCAATAAAAATAGCCTAATAAGCCTACTATCACTAAACAAATCAATCTGCTAATTGAGTCTAGTCAACTTTTGAGTGATATTTTTGATGCGCCTGCTTCAGACGAGGACGGGTTACATGAGTATATATTTGTGTCGTGGCAATATCCTTATGACCAAGCATCTCCTGTACTTCTCGAAGTGAGGCACCGTTACTCAAGAGGTCGGTGGCAAAACTATGCCGAATACCATGGGGAGTAATTTTAATTGGCAATTTCGCCTGGCGACTGTATTTATCAACTAAACGTTGGACACTGCGTGTTGTTAAACGCATTGATTCACCGTTAGCCAATATATCCGGTTGCTTGCCAGATAAACGGATAAATACCGGTTGCCAATTATCCTCCCTTGAGAGTAACCAACGCTCTAGCCATTTAACAGACTCGAGTGAAAGAAAAACAACTCTTGGTCGACGACCCTTACCAATGACACCAAATTCTTTTCTTTCAAGATTTACCTGATCACGATTTAGACTTACTAATTCACTTACCCGCAAACCAGTGGAAAATAACACCTCGAGTATCGCTCGATCTCTTAAACCGGTTTTCGCTGATAATCTTGGTTGTGCTAAAAGTCGTTCAATTAGATCCACCCCAAGAAATTTCATGCGATGCGCCTCCGCCTTCGGCAAATCAATTTTTTCGGGATGAAGCACGGGCAAATCGTTTTTCACCATCCATTTTAACCAAGATCTGAGACCAATAATATAATAACTCTGCGTTCTCTTTGAGAGAGTTTTGCCACTGGTTTTATCAACATAACGTGCTAGAAAAACCCGATACTTCAGCATAACATCCTTATTCAATTGTTTAAGATCATTCAAACCAAAACGTTTAAACCAGTCAATAAATCGCTGAATATATAATTTATAGTTACGGATAGTCAGATGGCTCACATTACGCTCAATTTCGAGATGCTCCAAGAAACCCTCTAAAGCTTGATCGGGTTGGGTAGATTGTGACATAAATGGTTGACTGAGTTTTATTTCCTCAAGTGACTTGAGTACTATGGGTCATTGGCAGAGTAGGGGACAGACTGCTGAAATGATCATTTAGACTTTTTTATTGATATATCAATCATTTATCTCCCCTACTTTTGATATACTTTGTTATAGTTGGTGTTATAAGTTTTTCGTGGAGAGGACACCAAACATTTTTCCGCCAAAAATGTTCCATCTCAAACGAGCATAGGCAGTGCTAAATAGATTCTACCATATTTCGAATTCAGTTGACATTAATCTAAATCATTTTTTCAATCTAATTAATCTAATTAATGATAAAAAAAATAATTAACATCAATTAACAGCTGTTAGATGCAAGATTACAAATTTAGCAACAATGTTTCAATGGACTAAAATATGAAATCATCATCACATGGATTAAAAATATATTTGTATTTAAAAAGAGAGTCAATCAATCGCGAAGTAAGCATTGAAAAGACCACTCAGTAAAAATCAATCTTTCATTGAAACTTTGACCCATATGAGATCGAAATCAACTCATAAAATCCTCTCTACCAGAGATAGAACTCCCTAAACGCTCAAAATCGGCTTTTTTGATTAATTGCCGATATCTAACTCATGCTATTAAACTAAAAAATGGTTAGTTTGACACTTTTAATGACAGTTAGCACCATTAGTAGTAATCAGAATTAATCTGATTACTTTCTCGGATCTCACGGATAGAGTTAGCTTAAACATAAAGTAGAGCATTGCATTCATCAGCAAGTTGAAGAACAATCAGATGGAAATAGTGCGAAGGTTTTCGACAGTTTGAAATGACTGATGGCCATCAAGCTCTATCTGGCAATTTTTGATTAGATGTCGTAAAAGTAATATTGTGCGACATAATAGATTAACTTTTATACTCAGCTAAACCAATCCCTATCGCACCCGAAAGTCATTGGCCATGAATGAATTATCAGGGGTGGGAAGCAGAAGCAACAAACAACCGCCTCCGCCTCTTAATTAGAAAACTTGTTAATGCCTAAACCAATAAACGAAACAACCAATCAGGCCGACTGGCTAAACTGAACCTCGCTAACGCTGTCTTCATAGCCGTGAAAATTGAGCTCAAATTGCCAGAGGTTTAGCCTGGTGAAAAGTAGCTTCGGGTTTTTTATGGAGTACTCCCCACCAGAGGAAAAACTCATTAAAACCAAGTTACTGGCTGATTCTTTTACCTTTTTTGCCACTCAACCCATCGCCAACAGCGACGAGTATAAGCTCACAGACAAGTAAGATTTAGCAGCAATAAACTATCATTGGAGGACCGATTAATGTCCTATAACTTTGAAGTTTTCCACATTATTCGACCGTATCAAACTATATCAATACAAGCGATCAAACTAGATCACTCCAGATTGAATTACCCGAAAAATTTTCCGCATTCCCCTACTTCACTTAACCAACTTTGTTTAAAACTTTCGTGACGCGACAATACTTTACTAAATAAAAATCGACCATCATCTCAATAAAATTGAGGTTCTAGCAAATATCCAGAAACAACAGATGGCTAAGATTTTTTGTCTCCTCCTCTATTCTCTTTTATTCTTGCATAATCGCAGCAAGAAGTTATTTGCCGGGAAAAACAACTAAGAAGACCAGCAAACCAAAGGCGGCCACCAGGACATACTCTTTTAAGGTTTTTTGAAAAAGACGACCCCGGAGATAACTATGGAGTACACCCAGGCTAATGTATAGGAATGTCATGATAAATAGGGAAAATTGCCAAGGCTCAAACGGAATGAAACTCAGCGCTGTCGCCAACTCGATCACTAACCAAGTTAAAAGAAAACTCAACAGCAACTCCGTTTTGAATTGATAATTTTTTAAATTGACTGACCAAGCGACCATGAAAATCAGCACAAAATGAATCACCCCAATCGCTAAAGCAATCAGATAAAAGGGTAAATGCAGAGAGAAAATTGTACTGCTCATGAGAAAGGAAATTAAAAGAGTAAAAATAAGACTGCTCGCGTGGGCGGCATAAAGCAGTTGCACTGTTCTCCCCTTCGCCACCGAGAAAATATTACTCATTAGGTAAATGCCATACATGCCACCACCGAATAAAAACAAGATAAAAATGACACTTAAAAAGTGGTTCGGTAATAAAAAATAGAACCAACCAACCGCCGCTGCATAAAGGGTTGGTAAAGGCAAGATAGTCAACCACTCATGCCTTTGCAGATCATCCGCTAGGACCAAAGCGGAAGTAAAATAAGTCACAACCGTAAAACAAGCGAGAGCAACGAGGCGCCATTCTAATCTAATATGTTGGACGACCGCCAAACCTAAACTTAAAAAAATGGCGGCCAAAACAAATTTTTCTCTCCTTCTTAATTTCATAGCTGATTACTTCATTGAGCAGTA
>WFRK01000021.1 GCA_015486535.1 Candidatus Microgenomates bacterium
ATTTGGCAATACTTGACAACGACTGCTAATTGTGGCATATTATTAGCAGTATTAAGTAGTAATTGCTAAAGGAGGTGTTTATGCCCATCGTTCGTTGGACCCCAAAATTGGGTAATTTAATTGATTTGCCAGATTTCTTCGGAGATGATGATCTCTCTTTGGCAACACGGGCAAACAATAATTTGGATGTCTATGAAACTGATGATGAAATCGTCATCAAAGCGAATGTTGCCGGTGCACCGGCTGACAAGGTTGACGTTGTTTTTGAAAGAGGCGTCTTATGGATTAAGGCAGAAAAAGAAGAAGAAACAAATGGAAAAGATAAACAACATTATGCGAAGTCGAGTTGGAGTTATTCATATCGCGTCGCTTTACCAAACGTTTCACTCGTCGATCAAAATAGTGAACCCGAAGCAGAGGTGGAAAACGGTGTAGTCACCATTCGTTTCAAGAAAACTGAAGCGAGTAAACCGAAGAAGTTGACAGTAAAAGAGAAGAAAAGTAAATGAGATTTAACGAGGCGCTAGGGATCTAGGCGTCACGAGGCGTCAGGTATTCCTAGCGCCCCGTGTATTTTTCTTTGATCTTTTTTAAGAAAAATAGCGACAACGATAAAGAAAATTTTTTTTTCGTTTCGGCGCGTGACAAGAAAATTGCATCTTGCGCCTCGTCCTTTTCTAAATTTGTAAAATGTTGTTCTATAATTTGGTCCACTTGGCTCCATAGAGCATTGAGTTGACCTTTTCTCTTTTACCATTTGCGAGATAATTGGTTTCAGTTTCAAACCGATTGATCCAAGCATCTTCGTGGTAACTGATTGCAACGACGCTTGTGCTTGCTTACCTAAAGCCAAAGTGACATAGATTTTTTGTCCATCAATGGTGCAAGAACCTCCTACTTCAACATAATTTGCGGGATAAACTGAGCGTACATACGCTTCTGCTTCCGACAGTTCTTGCCCCGATACCATTGTCAACTCTTGAGCGGCAAAAAAAGGTTCAATTCTTTGTTTTACTTCTTCTAAGGAAGTTGATTTTCTTTCGCTACGCTTGGGATTAAAGACAGTTGCAACAATTATTTGAATATCTGCAACAATATTTTTCTTATTAAGCTTATCTCGTAACCAAATAAAGCCAGAGCGCTTGTTTCTGGCATATGTCTGATTAAATGCCATTAAAAATTCTATAATAGACAACCAATTGTCAAGATCGATCGGCCTGTCGTAACGCTCAGTTAATTTTTCCCTCAACACTTCGACTCCACCATTCGCTTTAAGTCGAGTTAACTCTTCATCTAGAAGGGTCAAGATATGAAAAACGGCTGCCTTGGATGTGGGATTACCCATTATCTCAGAAGCAATACCATGATCTTTTAAGGACATTTTTTCAACTACCGTGAAATGGTAGGTGAAACTGTCAAAAATCTCTGTCCATGCGTTTGCCGGCAGAGATCGTTTACGCGAAGACAAAACATTTGGATTGTCTCCGAGGTAAATTAAAAAGAAATAAAAAAGACGCCATTGCTCGGCATTAAGTGCTAAACCATAGCGAGTACGGAGTCTCTCTTGTTCATGATTGGCTTGAATGCGTTTTCGAACCTCATCAAGATAACTGAGGGCGGATTTTATTGATTCTGGTCGAACTATTATTGATTGTTCTTGGGCGGGCATAGCTAATAAATTTGTTTCAACGCGATTCAACCTGCCACCGATCACTTTTAATCAAAGCATCTAAACTGCTAACACCCAAATCACCTTTATCTCGGTGCCTCACCGCTAATTTGTGCGCCGATACTTCCTGAGCACCGACAATAACCATGTAAGGTACTTTTTCCAATTGGGCATCGCGGATTTTTGCTGATAGACGTTCGGCTCGATCATCTATCTCGACTCTAATCTGAGCTTTCTGTAGTTGAGCGGCCACCTCATGGGCGTATTCCAGCTGTTTTTCACTTACCGGCAAAACTTTTACTTGCACCGGCGCTAACCAAAGAGGGAACTTGCCGGCATGATGCTCGATGAGGATCGCGATAAACCGTTCAATCGATCCCATGATCGCCGCATGAATCATCACAATCCGTTCCTTCGTTCCCGCTTCGTTAATACAACTTAAATCGAAACTCTCCGGCATACTCCGATCAGCTTGAATTGTCGCTACTTGCCACTCCCTGCCCAAAGAATCATAAGCCATAAAATCTATCTTTGGACCATAAAATGCCGCTTCCCCTTGAGCTTCAATAAAATCATCTCCAACGCGCTGGCGAATCATCTGCCGCAACTGCTCCTCGGCTTTCAGCCACTGTTCCTTTGTACCTAAATATTGATCAAAATGTTTTGGATCATGCAACGACAAGCGTATTTTCAGTTTCGGAAAACCGCAGGCGTGATAGAACTTTTCAATAATATCCCAGATAGCCAACATTTCTTTTTCCAGTTGCCCTTCGCGACAAAAAACATGGGCATCATCTTGGGTGATGGAGCGAACACGTGAGAGACCATTCAACTCCCCTGTTTGTTCATCACGGTAAACCATCGTTGTTTCCGCATAACGTTGCGGTAATTCGCGATAACTGCGTTGTTTATGCGCATAAATCTGCGTGTGATGAGGACAGTTCATCGGTTTCATGGCGAATTGATGACCTTCACGCGTCGTGATTTTAAACAAATCATCCTTAAACTTACTCCAATGCCCAGATGTCTCGTAGAGATCTTTTTTGGTAATATGAGGAATGGTAACTTTTTGATAACCCTTTTCTCTGCGTAACTGCCAAACATAATCATCTAGTAAATTACGCAGCAAAGTCCCTTTGGGCGTCCAAAGAGGCAACCCCGCTCCAACTAAATCGGAAAAAGTGAACAAATCTAGCTCCCGACCTAACTTACGGTGATCACGTTTCTTTGCTTCTTCTCGTTGGGTTAAATAAGCATCTAGAGACGATTTGTCAAAAAAGGCGGTACCATAAATCCGCGTGAGCATCGGCTTGGTCTCGTCACCCCGCCAGTAAGCGCCGGCCACTTTAAGCAGTTTGAAATGTTGTAAATTTTTGCTCGGTGCATCAATGTGCCCACCACGACACAGGTCAACAAACTCACCAGATTGATAAAACGTTACCGGCTGACCAGCTGCCTCAATCTCGTCAATCAGCTCAAGTTTGTAGGGGTTGTTTTTGAAGTGCTCTTTCGCTTCGGCCGGAGAAACTTCGCGACCCTTGAAATCATTCCAGGTAGGTGCAATCTGTTTCATTTTTTTCTCAATTTTCAGCAAATCCTTTTCAGAAATTTTTACTTGGCCAAAATCAAAGTCGTAATAAAATCCTTGGTCAGTCGCCGGACCAATCGTGGTTTTGGTACCGGGATAAAGGTCCAACACCGCCGCAGCCAATAAATGAGCCGCCGAGTGACGCAATTTTTTTAATTTTTCGTTAACTGACTGTTTGTCTTCTGACATAGAAACCTTTCCAAATAAACACTAAATTTAATTATACCCTTAATCAATAAAAAATCCTCAAGTATTTTCGTCGTGATTACTTTCAAAATCAAGATTTTGCACCCTCAAAGCTCCCGTAGACGCCTCCACCTGGAGAACCGGCTTCGTTAGTTCAGCCTGTAAGGCTAAAGTCCTTTGGAGTAATTTCAGGCCTTCTTCACTATAAGGCAAATTGATTTTTCTTGCGAACCGCATAGGTTACTCCTTTCTCTGTCAGTCATTATTACTGGTTAATCTAAAATTAATGATTAGAATCAAAAAACTAAAAAACCTCGCTTGTTTTGCGAGGTTTTGCTAATTTTATTTTCTATTTTTAATTTAATCCACTGCAAAACCTCGCTTCCAAAGGTAAATTGTTTGTTGAGTAGTTTGCTTGCATTGATTAGTAAACATAACTGCGTTAGAGTAACAAATTAAAACGCTCGTGACAAGTATCAATCTTAAGGATACTTCTCCTCTATGGCACTGGTTTATTATCAGACCGATCGATAATAAACATTTTTTTTGGGAGTTGAAATTTTTTAATCAATTTTTGGTTTTTTTGATTATTCCTCACTAAAACCAAGGTGTAATTATCGACATAAATTGGCCGCCAGTCTTTATCTTTTAGCCGTTCAATTAAAAAAGGTTGCGCCCATGGGGTTTGATCCAAACGATAAAAAATAATTGATTGAAACTGGTATTTTTCTAGCAGCGCTCGCCAAACCTTGGTTGACTGCTGCGCTTGAACATAAGTTTTCTGCAGAAAGTCGGCTGAGTAAGCCTCCGGTCGATTATCGACAAACACTTTTTCCTTGGGATAAAGGTTAAAAATCAAGTAACCGCCAAGATCGTAGTTATTGAAAATTGGCCCGGACACTCGATTGGTTTTGATAAATTGGGCTAAACGCTCAGTTTGAGGTAATAAACCAAGTCTAACATTCGTTGCCGGTGGTAAAAAAAGACCGGAGATAATCATTAAGATTAAAAGCATGAAACCTAGCAGTGAAAAAATTGAAATAGACCACCATTTGTTTGTCAAATTAAGCCAAAAGTGCTTTTTTTGACGACAAAATTGATAAAATGCGCTGAACCAACTAAGCAAAACCGGTATTAAGAAAAGGCCGAAGAAAGGGATAAAACGATTCATCCACCAACTGGTAAATAGAAAAACAACCATCACTAACCAGGCAGGACGAAGACAACGCCAACGTTGAGAAAAACAGTCGAACAGACTAGCCAGGCCAATAAAAAAAGTGAGCAGGAACATGTAAATATCAATCGGGCGGTGAAAGCGCTGCCACATAAACCAAAGCGGTTGGTTCTCTACAATTTGATAACCATAATGGCGCAAAATCAGCCAGGGGAAAAGAATTAATTTCCACGTAAATGGATTGATCAGACTGGCAAGTAGCAATAGTGTCATAACGATCATCAGCTGGCGTACTTTGGGCCAACGGCCCGTCACCAGATCTGCTAATAAAAAGCTACCCGTGATCAGAAAACTAAAAATCCAGAAGATGTGCGTATTCACCCAAAGGATTTGCAGCGGTAACAAGATCATCAATAACCAACGCCAACGGAGACGCGAACGATGAAAAGCAACCAGAACGAGATAAAAAACAGCAGCTAAAAGAAAACTGATTGATTCGGGTCTGATTTCCAGACGGTAGGTCACTAATGGCAAAACCATGAAAGCGGTAATGGCCACAAGCCACCAACGTTGTTTTGAACGGTACAAGTAAGCGGCGCCAGACAACATAACCATGATCGCCGTCAATTCGATCAAGGTATTGATTAACTCTAAGCCAACAAAACCGCCAAGGCGATAGATCAGGTCGCTTAAAACACCGTAGAACCAATGGTGGTTGATAAAGGGATAGTTTGTCTCTGTGTAACTGTAGTAATTGGTATCGAACACAGCGCTTCTCCGCGGTAAGGCGGCCAGTATCTCTCGACCATTGGTAAGATGCCGACCAAGATCGGCGGTAAAAAGATTAATCGGCCGGAGAAAAAATAAAGCCAGATAAAAAAATAAACCAACTAAAAATAAATTGTACTGATGTTTTCTGAAAAAACTCATAAACTTATTATACCCTGCTGCTAACCAATGAGATAAGTTTAGTGTCACTCTAGTTAGCTAAAACTTCGAATTGATTTGGTTCTATTAGAAGTTTTTGTACATATTATTCTAATAAATAGACTTATTTTTGTCCCCAAAAGATTAATTTTGGGCTGTTTAAACTTATCCCTATCTCTGGGAGAGCTTGGCGGTGGTACTTGCTCAATCTTAATCCCACTCCCCAAATTCTGCTTAATTTACAGATGAGTAAATCTGTACAAGTTTCACAAACAAAAAAACATTTACCCTGTAATTTCAACTTGACATATTAAAATTGCCGGGTAATAACACAGCAAGTCTGCCCACTGTCATTCTAGACCTGCTTGCTTGTCATCCTGAACTTGTTTCAGAATCTCTGATTGACAATGTTTAGGGTTAAATGTAGAAGATCTACAACTAAAATTAAGCGTTAAATGGCAAATTCTTAATAAAATGGGCGTAATCTACAAACGGAAAATAGTTTTTTTTCGTAATCACTTGAAAACTGGAGTTGGGGTAAGCATTCAAGAAATCCATTGGTGGTTTTACTTTCGTCTTTTGCCACTTAAATTCAAATGCCCAGAGTTTGCCACCCAACTCTTCTAAAAAGTCGATCTCTTTTTGATCATAAGTGCGCCAAAAATAGTAGTTAGGGTAAACCCGGGCATAGGCATTACGCTTGAGTCGCTCTACCACCAGAAAGTTCTCCCACAACTGCCCCAAATCATTTCTTAAATTGACTGGATTAAGGTTGGCAATCAGGGCATTGCGAACCCCCAAATCCCAGAAGTAGTACTTTTTAGATTTATAGACCTCTTTTCTTAAGTTACGCGAAAAACCACCCAAGCTAAACAAGACAAACGACTTCTCTAAAAGATCTAGATAACGCACCACCGTTTTTTTATCTATCTCTAGCCTGTTCGCCAACTTACTGAGAGAAATCTCACTCCCAATTTGAAAAGCAAGCAGTTTTAGCAGATCTCGCACCACTGCTGAATTTTTAACCAAGTTAAAAGTCAAGATGTCTTTTAATAAATAAGAATTGACAATCTCTTTCAATTTCTCGCCTTTAGTACTGTAAGAAGGTGCCATTAACACTGCCGGATACGAACCATAAACTAGAACGTCTGTTACATGAGTTTCCAGTTGAAACTGAGAGGTCAGCTGTAGCATCTCAGTCTGAGAGACTGGATAAAGAGTTAAAACCACTTTACGCCCGGTTAAGGTTTCGCCAGTTTTGTTGGCCAAGTCAAACGAAGACGATCCGGTCAGAATCACCCTAGTGCTGCTCAAGTTATCTACGATTAACTTCACCGCCCGACCAATGTTAGGCACTAACTGGGCCTCATCAATCACCACCAAGTCTACATCCGTAAACATCTTCCGTAAAATCTCTAAGTTGCATTGGGCTAAAGCAGAAGCAAACGGAATCTCGTCACCAGTGTGATAAACATATTTTTTGGGATAAGTTTTTAGGAACTGTTTAACCAAAGTGGTCTTACCTACTTGACGCGGACCATAAATTACCACTACCTTGTTTTCTCGTAAAGATAGATCTAGATTAAGTGGTCTAGTGAGCGGTTTCATTACAGAAAGACTATCACACTCCCCAAATTCTGTCAAATTTGGGGACTGCCACTCCCCAAATTTAGCTAAATTTGGGGAGTTGGGACAATCTGCAAAACACTCTTTTACACTGCCACCTATATAAAATCACATTTGACACATTTCCGTCTCTTGAGACCAAAACCTACATCTTATTAAATTTATTTGACAAAATGTAACTATAGTGCTAAATTAAAGTTGATTATTTCAACCCAAACCGAACGCCATCCCTCTTTATCTCTTCGGTTTGACATACTAGCACCCGCCCCTTGATTTCTGTCCATTTGGGTTTATAATACCCTCTGTCTGAAGACAACGTGCACACATATTTGAGTCATTAGTGATTAAAGTGTGATAGGTCACGTCGAGGAACCGAGCGTTTGCCGGCGGCAATCTTAACCCAAAATTTCGCCTTTACTCCCCTTTGTCTTCATGATTTAGTGGCTGGTTGTTTGCCTAATCAACTCGTTGAGCTAAAAAACACTAACTAGTAAGAAGGATGAAGTTATGCCTAGTCAAAAAAATCTTGATCAAGTAAAAACGCTTACGGATAAAGTTAGCCGGGCCAAATCCCTGGTGATTTTTAACTATGCCGATACCAGTGCCAATGAACAGGTGGATTTGAGACGGAAAGTGAGACAATCCGGTGGTGAAATTTTGATTACCAAAAACAGTCTTATCGATCTCGCAGTGGGCAAAGGTAAACTGAGCGATTCATTGACCGGCATGAATGCCATCCTTTTTGCTTATGAAGATGAAATTGAGCCTATTAAGGCCTTGTTCCAATTTCATCAAGAAAAAGAAAAGTTAGCAATCAAACAAGGCATCATGGCTGACAAAATTATCGATCAGGCCGAAATTGAGACCTTAAGTCAACTGCCCGGTCGAAAAGAGCTGCTTGCCACCTTAATCAATCGTCTTCAAAGTCCGGGACAGGGTTTGGTGAGTGTTCTAAGCGCCAATGCACGCAACTTGGTCAGCGTGCTTCACAATTTGAGTCAAAAATAGTATTAAGTAATTTAAAAATTCTGGATTAAATTCAGACGAGTCAAAGAAAGGAATATCTATGTCAGAGGAAAAAACTGATAAGAAAACAACGCTCGCTCCTAAACTGCAAAAGATCGTTGATACGGTCAAAGAATTGAGTTTGATGGAAGTGGCCGATTTGGTCAAAGCTCTTGAGGAAGAATTCGGCGTTTCTGCCGCCGCGCCCGTGATGATGGGTGGGGCCATGCCTGCTGCCGCCAATGCCGCTGAAGCGGAAGAAAAAACCGAGTTTGACGTGATCTTAAAAGATGCCGGTTCAAACAAAATCGGTGCCATTAAGGCGGTGAGAGTGCTCAAACCGGAACTGGGTTTGGGTGAGGCCAAGGCGTTTGTGGAGTCAGCCCCAAAAACTGTTCTTGAAGCAGCCAATAAAGAAGAAGCCGAGAAAGCGAAAAAAGCGTTAGAAGAAGCGGGCTGCGTCGTTGAGTTAAAATAAATCAATTATCGCTAAACGAAAAACCTCTTGATTTTACTCAAGAGGTTTTTTATTTTCAACTACTTTTCCACTTTTGAATTTACTATAAGCCTATAAATTAGCTTAAGCGGGTAGATTTTATTACTATAGGATATAAAATGGGGATAAATTTTAAACACTGATATATCAATATTTTTTCCTTATTGACCTAGTTACTCATAGTCTGCTAATGTTAGTGTTAATTAGTTTTAAATCAATCTAGTTTGTCAAATGGTGGTGAACTGAAATCTGAAAGTACGGCATTGGTTACCAATTAATTAGTAGTAATAAGATCAAACAGAAAGAGTCCTATCATGGAAAATAATCAAGTTAGTACCAAACAAACCGGTCGCTCCGATGCGGCCACTAAGCTGGACATCAATAATCTACCCGATTTATTAACCGTGCGCGAGGTGGCAGACCTCCTTCGCGTTTCTCCTTTGACAATCAAACGTTGGGGGAAACGAGGTAAACTACCGGCGATTAGAATTAATTCCAGAGGTGATCGTCGCTACAAAAAAGAAGCTGTTCTTTGGTTACTGGGCATTACGCCGGAAAGTCAAAAAGAAACCGTCGCTTAATCTTTTCTCTTCTCTTGTCTTAACAAACCAATAAATGAGTGTTCGGGTCAGTCATCGAAATAAGTTGCTGAGAACATCCTCAATTCGATAAACTCATTTTAATAAACGTTAGCAGTTTCATTTGGCGACGCCAACGCCATGGTTCCATTAACAGGCGCCAAAACCATTCCAAACCAAGCCTTTGCCACCAAATTGGCGCTCGTTTGATGCGACCGGTTAACATATCCAGCGCTCCTCCAATCGAAATTGCGATTGATACACCCGTTTTTTCCAGCAACGAGCGATGTTCTATCAGCCACTTTTCCTGTTCCGGCGCACCTAAGGCAACCAAGACAATTTGCGGTCGCAATGAGTTTATCAATTTGACTAACGCCTGCTCCTCGATCGTGGTTGGTTGGTGCTTGTTCTGATAGGCCGGTGTCCAGTCGATAATCTTTTTGGCTGGTTGAGAGTCGGGTTGACTGCTAGCTGATTGAGTCGTCTTTGGCCGAATTGATGAAATTGGTCGAAAAACAAATTTTTGCCGACCAATTCTCAACTTAGCAGCATCATAATCTTGGCCGCCAACAACAAGGACACGATATTTGTTTCTAGTTGCCTGAGTCAGCAGCCAAGTAACTAAATCTACTCCGGTAATTCTTTCCTTGAGAGAAAATTTGCTCTGCCGGCACCATTGGCGCCAACGGCTGGCCCAAACCAAACCAATGCCATCGGGTAATAGCCAGTTACATTGGGCCAACCATGCTTTGAAATTGGCATTGGTTTCAGCCAAAACAATCTGCTCCGGGTTAGGCGTTGCGATCAGCCATGTTGAGTGAGGTGAGTTGGCCGCCTGCAAGTGTTCTTTTAATTGTTGTTTCAAATCAAGCCAACGATGACGATAAATTGGCAGACCAAAAATGAGGCTGGTGGAGCTGGTTTGGTGTTTATTTTTCAAGAGACCCATATTATATCAATCATATCAATTTTGACCGACATTTGTTTGGTCGGCACTAATATCGTAGTAAACCGATCAATAGTCCATCATCTCACCGGGCTAAGTGAAAAAGTGTTCGCGCATTAGCCGTCGTTTTCTCTGCCAATTGCGACATAGAGATTGATTTCAATTGCGCTACAAACTGCGCCGTTAGCGCCACATGCTTCGGTTCCGCTGCTCGATCCCGAAATCTGAGCTGTCGCTTCAAACTTCTTTCCGGTTCCGGCAACAAATAAGGTGAATCGGTTTCTAAAACCAACAAATCCAAAGGCACTTTTTTGATAAACTCTTGTTTGCTCACATCATAAGTGACATCACCATCAACTCCAATAAAAAAATGATGTTTTTGAGCAAAATGGAGTAATCTCTCATCTGCTTGACAACAATGGAAAACAGTTCGGTGAGGAAAAATTAAGTCGGTTCTCATTTTGAATACCGTTAGCAAGTCGGTGACAGCCTCACGATTATGAATAATCAGGGCCAAATTCAAATCACGGGCAATTTCCGCTTGCATCACAAAAAAATCTCGCTGCCAATCCAAATATTCTTGAGTAATAGCTAAAGTTTCATACTGCGTTTGGTCATAGAAATGTCGGTCAAAACCAACTTCACCAATGGCAACCACCTGATCTGCCTGAGCCAGCTTAAACAAGGCTTCCCTCACCTGTATGATGATCTCTTTTTTCAAGCTCGTCAGAGCTTTGCCACTTGATTGATGTTCTTGTTTCGCCCGTTGTAAATAGCGCCAAACATGATGGGGATGAACGCCAACGGCCGCTCGCAGTTGGGGAAACTGCTCTGCTTGTTTCACTGCCACCCGTGAAGTTTTCAAATCAGCCCCAACAACAATCAACTGCGCCACTCCCGCCTGCTGCGCTCGGTCAATTATCCCGGCCACTTTCGAGCGGAAAATCTTAAAATTTGGATGGCAATGAGTATCAATTAACATAAATTTAGCTGAAAAAAACGATTAAGCAAGGTATACTATTACGTATTCATGTCAGATTATCAAGTGCTACGTCAAAAATATCCTCGGTTCATTTATCAAAGCAGTCGTTGGCAAATTAAGGCGGGTCACCTTTCCGCCCAATGGCATTTTCTCACTCAAGCTGCTCAAGGCGAGGAGCTTGAATTTAGGCCAAGTTTGAGCCTTGCTTTACCATTACAAAATCAACACCAATTGGATACTCAAGTCATCACCAATCTGGTATTTCAAATTGGGTTGGTTGAGATGCTCTCTTATTGGAAAGCAACCGCTTCACCAACTATGATCATTAAAGCGGGCCAACTGACTCAAAAACAACAAAAATTCTGGCAAGAATTATTAATTCAAGGCATGGGCGAATATTTTTATCTCAATCAAATTCCTTTTTGGCAAAAATCATTTGTTAATTTCAAACTGGAACCAACCGAAACAAATCAATCAACTAGCATTCAAGCAGAAAAACCAAGCTCATCTTTGACTTTAGCCCAGTTAGAACAGAAAATTGGTAAAATCAGTCGGCTAAAATCAACTCCAACGGGAAATAATCAACTGTTGGGCAATCATCAATATTTAATTCCCCTTGGCGGCGGAAAGGACTCGATCGTTACTCTCCTTTTACTGCAACGATTTCTCAAGCGCAAACCGCAAGATCTCGTGACGATGGCAATTAATCCTACAACGGCAGTTCGTCAAACGGCCAAAACGGCTGAAGTACCGTTAATTGAAGTAAACCGGCAACTTGATCCGCAACTGTTAAAATTAAATCAGCGGGGCTTTCTTAACGGTCACACACCATTTTCCGCCCTGATCGCTTTTACCAGCACTCTGGTCGCCTATCTTCATGGCGTAGATCGAATTGCCCTTTCCAATGAATCAAGCGCCAACGAACCTACCTTGATGTGGCACAATCATGCGATCAATCATCAGTATTCTAAAAGTTTCGATTTTGAAACTAAATTCAGACACTACCTGCAATCAATTTTAGCGCCAAGCAGTGATGCCAATGCAAAAGACAAACAATCAACTAAATCAATTGCTTACTTTTCTTTTTTACGGCCACTTTATGAGCTGCAGATCGCCTGGTTGTTCACTCAAATTGCCAAAAAATATTGGCCGATCTTCCGCAGTTGTAATGTGGGACAAAAAGAAGGTATTTGGTGTGGTCACTGTCCCAAGTGTCTCTTTGCTTTTACAATGATTTTCCCTTTTATCGGTGAAACCGCGGCGCGATCAATTTTTGCGACCAATTTGTTCGACGAATCAAGTCTGCTACCGCTGGCTTACCAATTGGTGGGCGCCAAAATTGATCAAAAACAAAATCTAAAACCATTTGAATGCGTTGGCACCAAACTTGAATCGCTCGTTGCCTTTTGGCTCGCCGACCAATGGTACAAAAAAAGAGGTCGACAACGACCGTTTATCTTGAAGCAGTTCGAAGAAAAGATTTTTCACCAGTATCCGAAACTAGATTTAGCCGCAGAAAAGATTTTTCACCAATTTAATCAACATCACCACTTGCCACCAAAATTGGCGACTCTTTTAAGACAGCAAATCAGCACCATGACGCTGACAACTCGGCCGACCAAACCAATCAAAATAAAACAAAGCCAACTTGACACACAAAAAGCGGATTCGTTTGAAATTATTTTTGGACTGGGTCGGGAAGGTTTGTCCAGTTTCGATTTTTTGCAACAGCGCCAAACGAAAACGACCGGATTATCATCAATCATTTTAGTTGATGATCAACCAATTAACCAACTCTCCCCGGAGTGGCAACGAATAATTAAAGAAAATCAATTGAAGCTTTGGTCGAGTGATGAGTTGAGACGTCGGCTCTCATCCATCATCAGTCAAGATCCTGATCAAGCAAAACGTTTCCGTTTCATTAAAGCACCCGGTATTCCTCAATCTCATTCATTAATTGAATGGGCCCAAAAACAAAAAGTAGCGATCACTTCCAATACAAACCTGTTCTTTGCCGCGGCAAGAAAGACACCCTCGGCTAATCGGCCATTGATCATTGGCGTCACGGGCACGAAAGGCAAAAGTACCACGGCTGCCCTGATCGCGCACATTTTGAAACAAGCTGATCTGCCTGTGGCCCTCGGAGGTAATTTGGGCACTCCCCCGCTTGATTTACTCAAACATTTATTCAAACAAACAAACACATCTTCCAAAAAAAAGGTTGTCAATCACAATCAAACGCGGCAACAAATTTATGTCCTTGAACTTTCAAGCCATCAACTGGCAGACATTAAATTCAGCCCTGACATCGCCATTTGGTTAAATATCTACCCTGAGCACTTAGATTATTATCAAAGTTATCAGGCTTATGTCAAAGCTAAAGCGCATATTTTTCGCTATCAAACAAAAGATGACTGGTTGATTTATTTCGCTCAAGACAAAATGATCAAACATTGGGCCGAAACTGCTCGCGCCCGGCAAAAAGTGCTCACTCCAGCTCAAGTGCAAAAAATTGATCTGCAGCAAACAAAACTCTGGGGATCTCATAATAAATTTAATTTGGCGGCGGCGATCGCCGCCGCCAAACTCGTCGGCATTTCAGAAAAAACGGCTTTTGAAGCAAGTAAAACATTCTCCCCTCTCCCTCATCGACTTGAAAAAGTAGCTGTTATCGATGGCGTTACTTATATCAATGATTCCTTGGCTACCAATCCCGGCGCCACCATTGCCGCTTTAAAAAGTTTTGCCAAACAACCGGTAATTTTGATTACCGGCGGCTATGACCGCGGTCTTAGTTATCGACAATTAGCAGAAACAATTATTCGTCAGACCAATTTGAAGGCAGTGATTCTTTTACCTGAAACCGGCCATAAAATCCTCAAGCAACTTAAGCAACTCAAACCACTTCAATCAACCACCAGAAAAGATTTTTTGCTTAAAATAGTACCCGATCTTCAAGCAGCGGTCGTTTTGGCGCAACAAATCTCCCAAGCAAACGATGTCATTCTCCTCAGTCCGGCTTCAGCCAGTTTCAATCAATTTAAAGATTATCGTGAACGTGGTCAACGTTTCAAGCAGTTGATTGGTCACTAAAAGCAAGTGGCTGCCAAGCAGTTAAATTTTTGCCGATTTGACTTAATCCATTAATCACATTTAGTTCACTTTTTTCCGTCACTAAAACGGGAAAGTCAAGTTGTTTAGTCAAGTAATCAGCCAAGCCGGCAATATTAGCCAGACCACCACTTAAAATCATACCCTTCTCCAAGGCACTCACCACCAAGCCCACCGGCGCCTGTTTCAAAATCGCCCTCACTAGAACAAGATATTTATCAGCTAAATGAATCAACAAAGGCTGAAAATCACTTGCTAAAAAACGTTTTTTGTTCAA
>WFRK01000022.1 GCA_015486535.1 Candidatus Microgenomates bacterium
AGTTGATCAATTGTCACAAGTTCATTCTACCCTATTTCAACTCATTTGGGCTACGCTTGTTCCAAGGTCCAGCAACTGCAATGACTGTTTTATTGCTTAGGATAACTGGGAGAAAAATGACTGCGCTATTTTGTCATCAACCGGGGATAATTTGGCAACAGTGCTATACTGATCGGAATGAAGAAAGTTTGTTTTCTCAAGCACGCACTGCCACTCCCCGCCCCTCTATTGATTGATAAACCAACCGGTGTTACCAGCCATGACGTGGTTGATTGGGCGCGGCGACTGACAGGAGTGAAAAAGATTGGTCATGCAGGTACGCTTGATCCGTTAGCGACGGGCTTGCTCATTCTGCTCATTGGTCGCTCGTGGACTAAGCGCCAGAGTGAGTTTCTAAAACAGGACAAAATTTATGAGGTTGAATGCCAATTTGGCAAAACAAGCGATACTTATGATATGGACGGAAAAGTGACTCCCACTCAACTTTCTCAGAAGCTCGATGCTCATCAGGTAGAGACGGCAATTGAGCACCATTTCAAAGGCCCAATTCAACAAACCGTCCCCCCTTTTTCGGCAATCAAGCGACATGGTCGTAAGCTTTATCAATTGGCGCGTGCCGGTCAATTGAAATCAATTGATTTACCTCGTCGGTCAGTGACGATCAAACGATTTGAACTGTTAGATTTTGAGCAACAAAAACAACAAGCTCGTTGCCTGGTTGAAGTCAGTTCGGGTACTTACGTTCGTTCTCTCATCCATGATTTAGGTAGTCTTCTCAAGGTTGGTGCTTTGGTAACGCGTCTCCGACGGACACAAATTGGGACATTAAAGTTAGCAGATGCTTTTTGTTGTCCCTTAATGAATTAAGACTAAATTACTTGCCTCGTGATATAATAAACCGATATGCAACCACATACCGCCGCTATTATTACCGTTTTTCTTTACTTGCTTAATCAAGCTGACGATAAATTGAAGGTAGTTAACACTACTGTTGAGTATGACCGACAGGTGAAGAAATATCGCATTGAGCTCGTGTCTCGTTACAACCAAGTGATGAAGCTGAGGGTGGCTGACTTTTGGTCTTGTACGGTTGAAATCAAGTATCAGGATCATCATGCTTATACACGCCATGATAATGAGTCTCATATTCGAGAAGAGTTTGACTTTTATCCTAGTTCGGTGCTCAATGGTCGAACGGAGAATAGCGCTCTCTACAAAAATTTCAAAGGCGATATCTACAATCAAGCAAAACAGATCAATTTTACCGGTGAGTATAAGGGTAAACAGACCGATTATACGGTTTACATTAGATAAATTTTTTTTCTATGGTATACTATCAGGCAGTAAGTATTTTCGCACCAAAGGTGCAAGTTGGTTTATGGCTCAATTTCCCCAAACAAGGTTCGAAAATCAAAGTATTAAATGGCTGCACTAAAGCAGCAAGAAAGTAGGTAGTATGAGTGAAGATGCTCAAGCTAATCCAAATAAGCTTTTTGTCGGCAACTTGCCCTGGAGCATGAGTTTGTCAGATTTAGAGGCGCTTTTCAAAGAGTTCGGTGAACTAACTGATTTTGTGATCATCACCGACAGAATGAGTGGCCGCTCTAAGGGTTTTGGTTTCGTAACTTTTGCTAAGGCAGAGGATGCGACTAAAGCAGTTGAAGCTTTGAATGGTAAAGAAATTGATGGTCGACCAATCATTGTCAATGTGGCTAGACCTCAAGTTAAACGTGAACGACGTCAATTTAATCGTCGTCGCGATTACTAATTTTTAACTGAATCTAATTTTTTAGAAAAAATTTAAAAATTGTAAAGCCCCCGTTGGTTTACCAACGGGGGTTTTTAGTATCCATTAGTTTACTTGTCTTGCGTCAAATAGTAACACAAGAATCAGCTGCGTCATTACTATTACGAGAACCGTTGGCGGAAAGAGCAACGGCAATTAAGGAGCTTGAATCGAACTATCAAGAGCTAGTTGGTGCTTTAGGGGATCGGAAGCAATAATTCCTTTGCTCAAAGAAATTTTATCCAAGGTGGTAACTCCACGGAAAGTTTCTAAATCTTCAACCCAAGACTAGTCTCAAGCTTTGCTCGTGGGAACCCGATTACTAGGATGAAAACCTAGTGTTCTAACCACTAGACGACAGAATCTTTTTAAGGTTGGCCTAAGAAACTGCAAATACTGCAAACTAGGGCATAATTGGGTGAAACCAATGTATGACTCACTTGAGAGGATTGTTAGTGTTATGGGAAATTGGTTCGCACCTAAAAAATGTCAGTTATATGCCTGTTATTACTTAATTCACTACCTAGTTGTTTATAGAACACTAGAAATAAACTTTCTTATTTTCCTTATATGGTCCTTGTTTAATCTCTAGAATTGAAGATTTCTCCAAAAATATAATACTATGCCCACCTCTCATAGTTAACACACTATCACCTTTATTCAGAATGATCTCATTATATTTATTACCTGAAGATGAAAAAAACTCCATCTTAAGCTTACCATTTTTTACAAAGATAAATTCTTGAACCGACTCTATTTTGAAGGGATCACAAATATGTTTGTGTGGCTCAACTCTATAACCAGCGTCTCTAGTAAACATACCCATTTGAAATTCATTATTAGTATCTGTAAAAAAATCTATTGGTTTATTTACGTAATTAGATCTAACAACTACAGCATATTTTTCATTTTTGTATTTAATGTACTCAATTAACACTACTTTTTTCCTTGTAAATAAAGCATCAGTCCTAACATAGAGCCAGTTTGCATAACTAGACCATCTTTAGTTTTTGCCAACAGTTCTTCAGGTGTACGATAGATAACAGTAATATTCTCAGTAATATCTTGTTCTAAATTAATAAGTGATTTCTTAAGATCATAAGCAATAAATAGATGCAACTTTCCAGTTTCTTTTGTAGGGTGATGAATAAAAGTACCAATCTTCTTAATTTTATTGCTAGTAAAACTAGTTTCTTCAATCAACTCTCTTTTGACAGCTTCTAAAGGTGTTTCATCTTTATCAATAAATCCACCAGGAAATTCCTCCGTTACTTCTCCCAATCCATGCTTATATTGCTGTACTAATAGTAATTTTCCATCTGATCTAACCGGGACAACCTGAGCTACATCTCCACTCTCCCAGATAGTATAGTCAGGAACCTCATAACCATTTGGCAAAACAACATGGTCTTCTCTTACTTTAAAAAAAGGATGTTTATAACCAATTTTTGATTTAATTATCTTCCATTTTTTACTCACAAATAACCCTATAACGGTGGAATGTACTCATCAAAGAGTATCATATATATAGTATATACAC